>URVX01000007.1 GCA_900551395.1 uncultured Subdoligranulum sp.
GAGACAAACGCCGAAAGCTTTTCGCAAAACGTGCTCACGCCGCGCGCGCTGCTCTCAAGCAGCACGGCGTCGTCGCTCTGGGCGACGGGATGAAAAGCAAGGCTTTTGAATATCTCGGCATTGGCACGCTTTGTAAACAAAAAAATATTGTTTACTCCGCGACTTTTCAGCTCGCTGCGCAAATGGGAAACAATGGTGTTTGACAGCTGCATGTCCCGCGCTTCGGGGCTTGTCGCGACGCACTTTATCACGTTTTTGGCGAAGCCGCCGCAGGCAAGCAGCCTGTCGCCGTCCGCACAGACGGCAAAGTAGTCCAGCGGCTCCAGCGCAAGCCCGTTTGCGGCAAGAAACTCCTCCGCTCGTTTTTTCAGACCGCTTACTTCGAGCGGAATTTGTTCTATATGTAACATCAGTCGTATAAAAGCTCGTATTCTTCCTTCATACGGGCAATCTTTTCCAAAAGCTCGTCCAAAGGGTGCGCCCTGCTGCGCGCGCATTGACGCGCGTCCCTTTCGCACAGCAGGCATTTCCGCTCGGAAAGCCCCAGCTCAGACCTGCAAATCTGTCTTCCCTCTCCGTCATAGACGTCTATATCGAAAAGCCGTCCGAGAAAATGCTCCTCCTCGACGGAACACGTTTCTCTTTTAAGCTCTGAAGCATCGCTTGCGTCCGTCACGAAAAAAGCCTCGTTGCCGGTGGGAGCGTCAACGACGGAAAGGCTGACGATTTTGTCAAGCAGACGTCTGCTTATCGCTTCAACCCCCGCCTCGAAAATATAATCGGAAATTTCGTTGCTCTTTTCTTCTCCCGGCATGTTCACGGTAAAGACGACGACGGGCAGCCCGAACTCCCTTGCCAGCGCCAGACGCTTTTCCTGACGCCTGTCTCTCGCTTCCAGAACGTCGGCGAGAGTGACCTTCATTGCTCGTCCTTGTCGGCTATGTTTCTGATAACGTCCAGTATCGCGCCGTCGCGGCTGGTAACCACTCCCACGATTTTGTCTCCCCAAGGCAGCTCCTGAGGCTTGCCGACGATTTTTTCGGCTTTCTCCTTGAGTTCCTCTATGGTAGTGACGTTGAGATTTGCCGCCTTGAGTCTTTCCGCGATTTCGGGACGTCTGGGGTTGACGGCAATACCCTGATCCGTGACGATAACGTCCACCGAGTCTCCCGGAGTGACGACGGTGTTGACCTTGTCAACCACGCAGGGTATCCTTCCTCTTAAAAGCGGCACGACGATTATCGAAAGCGCCGCGCCCGCGGCAGTGTCGGGATGTCCGCCGATAGCCCCGCGAATGACGCCGTCGCTGCCGGTCAGTACGTTTACATTGAAGTTTACGTCCACCTCTAAAGCGGACAGCACAACGATGTCGAGCAGGTTCATGGCAGAGCCGTTCTCAAACGGGTTGGCGTAATAATCCGCCGAAATCTGCTGATGAAATCTGTTGTTTTTGAGCGACTGCGCAGCAATGATGTCGAAGCTCTGAACGTCCAGGAGCTTTCTGATAAGCCCCTCCTCGTGCAGAGCGACCATCTGCCCCGTTATGCCGCCCAGAGCATAGCTTGCGTGCACGTTGTTGGCTATCATGTAGTCGCGTATGTATCTGGTGACGGCAAGGCTGGCGCCGCCGCTGCCCGTCTGCAGGGAAAAGCCCTCCTTGAAATAACCGCTGTTGACAACCACGCGGGCTGCCGTTTCGGCAAGCAGCAGGTCGTGAGGGTTGGTTGTAAAGCGCGTTGCGCCGCTGCTGATTTTGGTTGCGTCGCCCACCGCGTCCACCTTGACAATATAGTCGACGTAATGCTCGGCTATCGCAAAGGGCGCGTTGGGATAACCTACTATGTTGTCCGTAAGTATAATGACCTTTTTGGCATAGCGCGCGTCCACCATCGCGTAGCCCAGCGAGCCGCAAACGGATTTTTCGTCGCCGTCGCGGCTGTAGCCGTTGGCGTTGCCCATTGTGTCGCAGCTGCTTGCTCCCAGAAAAGCGACGTCGATTTTCAGGTCGCCGTCCTTTATCGCGGCGGCTCTGCCGCCGTGCGAGCGGAACAATACAGGCTCCTCCATGAGTCCGTGACTCACCGCGTCGGCAAGCTTTCCGCGAAGACCGCTGGTGTTGATTTTGGTTATCACGCCGTTTTTGATGTGTTCTATAAGCGGCGCGTGGACGTCGGACAGACTGCTCGGCGCTATCGTAAGGTTTTTGAAGCCCATTTCCGCCAGCTTGTCGACGACAAGGTTCACCACGTGGTCGCCCTCGCGGAAATGGTGGTGGAAGGATATGGTCATGCCGTCCTTCAAACCGCTCGCCCTAATCGCCTGCTCCAGCGTGACAACCTTTTCGCTGGACCTTTGAAGCTCGTTTCTCGAATCGAAGCAGCGCGGTCTCACGCGCTTGTTCCAGTTTTCTCTGTAAACGGGCATGTTGAATTTTTTAAGCAATTCTTTGGGAATTTTCGTATTGGTCTCTTTTTCTTTCATTTTTCCGTCCCCGTCAATCAACCACGATGTGCACCGCGCGCGCAAGCTCCAGCGTGCGCTCCGCTCTCAAAACAACGGGCTTGTCAATCATTTTGCCGTTCAGGCTGACAACGCCGCTGCCCTTTGCCTCCGCCTCCTTCAAGGCGGCAATAATTCTCTTGGCTTTGTCTATTTCAGCCGCAGTGGGCGTGAAAATTTCGTTTACGGGATTTATCTGTCTGGGATTGATGACCGATTTTCCGTCAAAGCCCAGCTGCTTTATAAACCTGACCTCGTCCTTGAACGCGTCCATGTCGTTCAGGTTTGAAAAAACCGTGTCCACAGCGTCTATCCCAGCAGCTCGCGCCGCAACCACAATGGTCTGACGCGCCAGCAAAAGCTCGCTGCCCTCCTTGCTGCGCGTGGTTTTGAGATTGGCGCAGTAGTCCTCCGCGCCCAGCGCGATGCCCATCATGCGCTTGCTTGCGGTGGCTATTCTGTAAGCGTTGACGACGCCCAGCGCAGACTCTATCGCCGCCATGATAAGCGTGCGTCCCACAGGAATGCCGGCAAGCCTCTCGACACGCTCGATTTCCTCCTCAAGCTCGGTGATTTCCTCCGGCGTTTCCGTTTTGGGCATACGTATGACGTCGGCGCCGGCTCTCACCATTGCTTCGACGTCGGAGCGCCCGAACTCCGTGGAAAGCGGATTGACTCTGACCACCTTTTCCACCGAGCCGTAGTCTATGGTTTTCAACGCGTTGAAAACAAGCAGCCGCGCCGCGTCCTTTTCGGCAAGGCTGACGGAATCCTCCAAATCGAACATTATCGAGTCCGCGCCGTAAATATGCGCGTCTCTCATCATGCTGGGATTGTTGCCCGGCACGAACATCATGGTTCTTCTCAATCTTTTTTGCATTAATCTCTCTCCGTTTTTCCTCAAAAAAATAAATGGCAAAAATTTCCGAAAAAGAAATTTATTCCCATTTATTCCTGTCCTTGCCGAGAGCGCGTATCAACGCCGCCTTGACTCTCGCCCTGATTGTGCAATCCAACGCTCCCTTGTCCGTCGCGTCCACAAATCCGTCTTTTACTCCCATTTCGGCAAAGGTCTCGGAAATAACTTCCTTGATTCTTTTTCCGAACTGGTTGGCAACGGTGCTGTCCAGTCTGATGTTCAAGCCCTTGCCCTCATTGGGCTCCAGCTCGATAAGTATGTCTCCGGACTCCAACGTACCTGCCGCGGCAGGCTGCTTAAGCTCCATGTGACCGAAACCTCCTGAAATACTTTATTTTTAGGCATTTGCCAGTCGCCATGATTATAAGTGACCTCCGACAAAAAAGCAACTATTTGCCAAAATATTATCTTTATTTGACACCGGCTTAAAAAAAAGTTATACTACTTTCATTATGGAATTTAAAAGTTATATCGCATCCATGCTGCGCCTCGACGGCGTAAGCTCCGACGAAATTGGCGCTCTGCTGCAGGACGTTTCCGACTCCCGCATGGGAGACGTCGCTCTGCCCTGCTTCAAGCTTGCCTCCCGTCTGAAAAAGCCTCCTCAGGCGATAGCCCTGCAAATCGCCCAAAATTTCGGAGGAGATGCTTTTGTAGAACGCGCGCAGGCGGTCAACGGTTACGTCAATTTCTTTTTCAACAGAAAAGCCGCTGCGCAAAAAATCCTTTACGAGTTGCCCGACATGAACGACGAGGTACTCAAGGACGCAGGACGCGGACGCACCGTGTGCATCGACTACAGCTCGATAAACATAGCCAAGCCCTTTCATATAGGACATCTGGGCACGACGGCAATCGGCGGAAGCCTTTACAAAATTTTCAAGGCGTTGGGCTACAGAGCCGTAGGCATAAACCACCTGGGAGATTGGGGCACGCAGTTCGGCAAGCTGATTGTCGCGTTCAAGAAATGGAGCGACAGAGAAACGATAGAAAAGGGCGGCGTACGCGCTTTGCAGGAAATTTACGTGCGCTTTCATCGCGAGGAGGAAAACGACTCGTCTCTTACCGAACAGGCGCGGGAGTGGTTTGCACGTCTGGAAAAAGGCGACGGGGAAGCGACCGAGCTGTTTTCCTTTTTCAAAAAAATCACCCTCGACGAGGTGGAAAAGGTATACAGACGGCTCAACATCACCTTCGACAGCTACAACGGCGAAAGCTTTTACAATGACAAAATGCAGCCGGTGATAGACGCCTTGAAGCAAAAGGGACTGGCGCAAATGTCGGAAGGCGCGCTTGTCGTAGACCTCGAGCAATACGGAATGCCCCCCTGTCTGCTTGTCAAGGCGGACGGAGCCACCCTTTATGCCACGCGCGACCTTGCCGCCGCGCTCTACCGCAAGCAGACGTACGATTTCGACAAATGCCTGTACGTAGTTGCTTATCAGCAAAATCTCCATTTCCGCCAGCTTTTCAAGGTGCTGGAGCTTGCGGGCTTCGACTGGGCAAAGGACATGGTGCACGTCGCTTACGGCATGGTGTCTCTGGAGGAGGGCAGCATGAGCACGCGCAAGGGCAACGCAGTCTGGCTGTCCGACGTGCTGGACAAGGCTGTGGAAAAAGCGCTGGACATAATTGCGACAAAGACGCCCGAGCTGGAAAACAAGCGGGAGGTCGCCGAGCAGATAGGCGTGGGCGCCGTAATGTTCTCCACTCTGTGCAACGCGAGAATAAAGGATATCACCTTCAGTCTCGACCGCGTGCTCAATTTCGACGGAGAAACCGCCCCTTATCTGCAATATACTTATGCCCGCTGCCGTTCTATAGAACTCAAAATAAAGCAGACCAAAATCGCGCCCGACTTCGACGGCTTAGACAACGACGAAGCGTGGGAAATAGTAAAACTCGCGGAAAAATTTGTCCGCACGGTGGAAAATGCGGCGGAAAGATACGAGCCCAGTCTGATAAGCAACTTTCTCATCGACCTCGCGCAGGCGTTCAACCGCTTTTATCTGGCGCACCGCGTCATGAACGAGGACAAGGGCGTGGAAAACGCGCGCCTTTTGCTTGGAAAAACAACCGGTGGCATACTAAACCGCGGCCTTGCCCTGCTCGGCATAGCCGCTCCGGAAAAAATGTAAAATCAAAGAAACGGAGTCTGAACGACTCCGTTTCTTTTTTCTTTTTCGGGAGATTCCACCTTCCTTCAAAAAAGCGATTGCGTCAATTTAAGTTCGCCTTTGTCAGGCAACAGTTATTTCAACGGGATATTCCACGACAGTGCCCGCAGAAGGCGCGACAATCGACGCGGAAGCCGGCTCTTTCAAAAATCTCACAATCGTGACGACCGCGCTCGTGCAGATTGCCAGCAGCAAAACAGCCATCAGAACAAAAACTATTTTCCTTTTAGTGGATTTAGTCACATGCGCACCTCCTTTACACACTTGTGACTATATTATACCACAGTTTTCAAATTTTGCAACTGTTTTGCGCAAGTTTTATGAAAATATTTTTATTTTGTTCCCTCAATTTTCAAATACGACATGCCTTGACCATATTATTTGCCGCCCCGTTACTCTATTTTCTCTATCACTATCGGACAAAGCTGCGGCTTGTTTCCGGACAGAACAAACGCGCTCTCGGCAATTTCCGCTGCGTTTTGCAGCAGACTTTCTTCCGAGCAGAAAAGAGTCGCAACGATTTCGCCCTCCGCGACAAAATCGCCTTTCTTTTTGCGCAGCACTATTCCCGCAGACAAATCGATTTTGTCTTCCTTTTTGTTTCTGCCCGCGCCCAGCGCCAGACACGCCGTTCCTATTTTTTCGGCGTCGGTTTTCAAAACATAGCCGCTTCCTTTCAAAATCAAATCCTTCGAGTGCGAGGCCGTGCAAATTGCCGCGGGATTGTCGACAAAAGCGTCGTCGCCGCCCTGCGCCTTGACCCACTCGCGCAGTTTTTTAAGCCCGCTGCCCGACATAAGAGCGTCCTCTGCCTTTTCCCTTGCTTCTTTTTCCGATATTCCGAGCGCAAGCCGCGCCATTTCGGATGCAAGAACAATACATAGCTCGGTCAAACGAGACTCTCCCCTGCCTCGCAGAACCTCCGCGGCTTCGGCGACCTCCAAAGCGTTTCCCACGCAATAGCCAAGCGGCTCGTCCATGTCGGTGACAAATGCCGTTGCCCGTCTGCCCGCAAGCCGGGCGACAACGGTCATTTCCCGCGCAAGAGCCTCCGCAAATTCGCGCGTCTTGGCAAAAGCGCCGCTGCCCGTCTTGACGTCCAGCACGATGTTGGGCGAGCCTGCGGCAAGCTTTTTGCTCATAATGCTTGACACAATGAGCGGAATGCTGTCCACAGTAGCCGTCAGGTCGCGCGCGGCGTAACGCCGCTTGTCGCACGGCGCAAGATTTTTCGTCTGCGACACAACGGCTATACCCGTTTTGCGCGCCGTGTCGGCGAACTCTTTTTCCGACAGCTCAGTTTTGAAATTCGGTATGGCTTCGAGCTTGTCTATCGTGCCTCCGGTAAAGCCAAGACCGCGTCCGCTCATTTTTGCGACGGTTACGCCGCAGCAGGCTGCGAGAGGAGCAACCGCAAGAGTGGTTTTGTCGCCGACCCCGCCAGAGGAGTGCTTGTCGGCGCAGCTTTCGCCCCATTGACTCAAATCCAGTTTGTCTCCGCTTTTCGCCATTGCGTCGGTCAAAGCAAGAGTTTCGGCTTTTGTCATGCCCTTGAAAAAAACCGCCATTAAAAACGCGCCTATCTGCTCGTCCGTCGCAAAGCCGTCCGTCGCGCTTTCGACGAAAAAGGAAATTTCCTCTCCCGTCAATTCCGAGCCGTCGCGCTTACGTTTTATTATGTCGTAAATCCGCATTGTCTACCAATCCTCTTTTATGTCAAGCTTGATATCCGTATAAAACTCCTTGTATTTGCGTTTGAATTTTTCGGCGTCTTTTTCGGAATATTCCCGCGTGAAATCGTCAAAGTCGGGACCGTCGTCGTCCATAGACTCGGCAAGACGCATAAGCTCGTATTTATCCACCTTTTACTTCTCCTTTTTCAATCCGAAAGCACGGGGCAAAAGCTCGCCCAAAGAAAAAGCTTCTATGCTTTTGCCGTTCTCCGTTATCACGAGAAAATTCTCCGAACAAAATTCGCTCATAACCTGACGGCACTCGCCGCACGGCAGGCAGGGACCGTCCGCGTCGGGCGAAACCACCGCTATTGCCGCGAACTCTCTTTTGCCCGAAGCTATCGCCTGAACGAAAGCTGCGCGCTCGGCGCATATCGCAGAGGAATAAGCCGCGTTTTCCACGTTGCAGCCGACAAACATGCTGCCGTCCGCGCACAGCAGACACGCTCCCACCCTGAACCGCGAATAGGGCGAATAGCTTGCCTGCGCAGCCTCGCGCGCCTTCAAAAGCATTTGTTTTTCCGTTTCCGAAGCAATGCGCGTCATAAGACAATCTCCTCCGCAAAGCTTTTTCCCGACATTAGCCCTACGCCAAGCAGCCGCGCCGCCGTTGCGCCGATGTCGCAAAAGCCGTCTCTTATGCCCAGATTTACGCCTTTTTTTATGCCGCGCCCGAAAGCCAGCACGGGGACATACTCCCGCGTGTGATCCGTGCCGGGAAAAGACGGGTCGCAGCCGTGATCCGCCGTCACGACAACCGCGTCGTCCTCGCCGAGCATACCGTCAAGCCTTTTCAGGTCGGAGTCAAAGACGGACAACGCCCGCGCATAGCCGTCCACGTCGTTTCTGTGACCGTATTTGCTGTCGAAGTCAACCAGGTTTACAAACACAAGCCCGCAAAAGCTCTTTTCCGCAAGCTCGCGCACCTTTTTCATGCCGTCCTCGTTGGATACGGTGTGTATGCTTTCGGTGAGTCCTCTTCCGCAGAATATGTCGCCTATCTTTCCCACGCCGACGCACTTAAGCCCCGCAGCCATGACAGCGTCCGTCAGCACCTCTCCGTGCGGCTCGAGCGAAAAATCCTTTCTGTCCGCCGTGCGCGAGAAATTCGGCCAGCTTCCCTCGAAGGGACGGGCGATTATCCTGCCTACCGCGAATTTCCCCGTCATGATTTTCCTTGCGGTTTGACATATTTCGTAAAGCTCGTCAAGAGGCACGACGTCCTTGTGCGCCGCAATCTGCATGACGCTGTCTGCGGACGTATAAACGATGAGCGCGCCCCTCTCCGTTTGCTCCCGTCCGAAATCCTTTATTACTTCGGTGCCGGAATAAGGCCTGTTGCACAAAATTTTTCTGCCCGTGGCTTTTTCCAGAGCGGCAACGATTTCTTCGGGAAAGCCGTCGGGGAAAACGGGCATTTTCTCTTGAGAAACAAGCCCCGCTATTTCCCAATGTCCGCTCGTTGTGTCCTTGTCTGCCGACAATTCCCGCGCCTTTCCGAAGCACGCCTGCGGCTTGGGCACGGGACTGCCTGTTTTCAAGCCGTCGATATTGAAAAGCCCCAGCGACGTCAAAAAGGGAATGCTTAAAAAGCCGCTTTTTGTTACCGCGCCCAAAGTGTCCGCTCCTGCGTCCCCGTATGCGGCGGCGTCGGGCGCCGCCCCCACGCCGAAGCTGTCCGCAACAATCAAAAAAACACGTCTGAATTTTTTCATAATCATTCCGCCGTTTCAAGCGCTATTTCTATCATCTGAGTAAAGGAGGTCTGCCTCTGCTCGGCTGAAAGCGATTCCCCGCGCAGGGGACAATCGCTGACGGTGAGCACGGCAAGCGCCTTTTTGTTGAACTGAGCGGCTTTCATATACAGAGCCGCAGTTTCCATTTCCACAGCCAGCACTCCCACGGCCTTCCACTTTTCCAGACTGTCGTCGTAAAAAACGTCGCTGCTCAACACGTTGCCCACTTTCACGTCGGCGTTTAATTCTTTGCCGAGATGCTCGGCTTTTTTAAGCAGACAAAAGTCGCCTATGGGCGCATAGTCGCCGGGCAGTCCCAACGACCTTGCAAACGCGCTGTTGGTGCACGCCGCCTGCGCCAGAATGACGTCGCGGAGCTTGACGTCGTCCGCCAAGCCGCCCGCGCTTCCCACGCGGATAATGGTCTCGACGCCGTAGCCGTCGAACAGCTCGTGCGAGTAAATGGCTATGGAAGGCATCCCCATGCCCGAAGCCATGATGGAAACTCTTTTGCCCTTGTAAAAGCCCGTCCAGCCGTTTATGCCGCGCACGTTGTTGACAAGCACGGCGTTTTCAAGAAAATTTTCCGCGATAAACCGCGCGCGCAAGGGGTCGCCGGGCATAAGCACGGTTTTTGCAAAATCTCCGTATTTCGCCGTGTTGTGCGGAGTGGGTATTTTCATATTTTTATTTCCTCCTCGAAAAAGTCCGCCGTGAGCAGTCCGCTGGCGCCAATTCTGTCGCAGCCCAGCTCAAGAAATTTCGCCGCCTGCTCAAAGGTTCTGATTCCGCCCGAAGCCTTGATTTTTACGTCCCCGTGCAGGTGCTGTTTGAAAAGCAGCACGTCCTCCTCGGTCGCGCCGCCGCAGCCGAAGCCCGTCGACGTCTTGATAAAATCCGCGCCGCAGTCCGACACCAGCTTGCAGGCAAGTATCTTTTCCTCCCGCGTAAGAAAGCAGGTCTCGGCAATTATCTTCAAAACATAGCCTTCGGTCAGTGCGCGAAGCGCCTCAAGCTCTGTCCGCACATATTGCAAGTCTCCTCCTTTTAGCGCGCCGATGTTGAGCACGACGTCCGCTTCGTCCGCTCCGGCCTCCAGCATTTCCGCAATTTCGAAAATTTTCGTATCCACAGACGCGTAACCGTTGGGGAAACCCGCCACGCTGCAAACTTTGATTTTTCCCTCCGCCGCGCGAGCGGCGTCCTCCGCAAAGCACGGAGGCACGCAAACGCTTGCCGCGCCCCATTTCGCCGCAAGCAGAGCGGCTTCCTCAATCTCCCGGCGGCTTGCCGAAGGCTTTAAAACAGTGTGGTCGGTTTTGGAAATTACGTAACTCTTTTTCATATCCGATTTTTCCCTTCGTTTTGCTTTATTATATTCTCAAACGTCTATTTTGTCAAATATCGTCCGTGCGCCGCGCCGGCGTTGCAAACGCAAACGCTTTGTGCTAAAATAATTTTGAGGACACAATCTGTGGCACGCAAATCCAAAGGCGTTTTTCGCAAAATAAAACGCATAAAACAAAAGCAGCTCGACTTAACGCAAAACCCGGAAAAAGCTGCCAAATACAAAAAATTCGGCAGGAAAAGCATCGTCTGCTCCGTCGTTGCAGTTGCGTCGGGCATTGGTCTGCCCTTTTTGTCCGCCCGCCTGTTTTATCTTGGTATGACGCGAAACCTTTTTGTTGCGGGCAACATCCTCTGCTTTGCCGCCGCGCTGCTTTGTCTGCTTGCGCCGATTTATTTCATGACTCTTTCGGCGGCTTACTGCTCGGCGCAGCGACGAACCAACAAGCTTTCCATAGGAAAGACCGCTTTGACGATGACGCTCGCCGCAGTTTTGGCGGGACTTGCTCTGCTTGCGTCTATGACTTATCTTGCTTATTCCGCGCAATTCGCATGAAAAAACGCCGCTTTCGGCGGCGTAAATTTTTGTCTTATCAAATTTTTCAATCGTCCGTATATCTGCTATTTCCGCATACAATTTCTTTCCTGTAAGACAGAGCTCGCTGTCGGAAGCAACGATAAAACCGTCGTTTCCTTTCAAGAAAAAATTATCTTATAGTATTACGACAAGCGACCTTCACTCTGAAACGTACTCTATATTGTCCAGCCGGGACAATGCCTTGTTTAGCCTTGCACGATTGCACAGAATTCTTTCGTCCAAGATAAGCCAGCTGCCCTTGACGCCGTTGTGCGCGGGCTGAGCCATAAGCAGACTGAGATAAACCAGAAGCCTGTCGGTGTTTTCCAGCCCGGCAAGCTCCAGCCGATTTTTTTCGGCGTCGACTACAACGAGACTGTCGGTATAATTCAAGCCGAAGCGTCCTTCGGTCATGGAACAAAGCAGAATATCCGCGCTTTTGACCACGCTTTTGACCTTGTCGGCTATGATTGCCGCGGCTATCCCTGTCTGTCTGAGCGCCTCCGCCGCGCCGCCCAATATTTCCGCCTCGTTTGCCGCCTGAGCAAGACTTATCTTAACGGCTCCAGTGTTGACGAACACGCTGAGCTCGTAATCCAGCTTTTCCTCCAGATCCGCCGCCTGCGCCTTCAGATTTGCCAGACGCCTTTCGAGGCGCACAAGCTTGTCTGCCGCGTGCGGAATTTCTTCGGGACAGGGCAAAAGCTCAAGCACGCGTTTTTCCGTCTCCGTCTTTTCGGTAAGCTTGTCGAAAAGATAGTCGAAATTTTTTACGCCTCTGCGCGTCGCCTCTATGTCCTCGTCGGACAAATCCGCAACGGCGCGAATCCAATCCTCGTTTCTGTCGGGCGCCTTGAGCAAAACGGACAAGGAGCGTTTGCTTTCGTCGAGAGCCTTCTCTCGAATTTCGTGTTCCGATTTCAGACAGCGCAGCTCTACGCGCTTGTCGAAAACCTGACGGCTCAGATTTTCCTTGCTGTCAAAAAGCATGTTGCGCTCGCTTTCAACCTCCTCCAGCTCGCCCTCCAGCTCTGCAAGCCTTTCCTCTATCTCGCCGCCGGCAAACTCCTCAGCTTTTTCGCCCGCAGCAACAATTTCTCTCTCGTTTGCGCGTATTTTTTGCAGCGTTTCGATAATAAGCTCCTGTATCCTCAACCGCTTGTTGTCCAGCTGGTCTATGGTGTCGAGTATGGTTTTGTGCTGCTTGTATGAAAGCGCAAGCCTGTCGCCTATATCCGCCAGCTCGTGCTTTATCTGCTCGTTGGTCTGCATGATAAACTCCAGCCCGCCCTCGTCTGTCACTCCTCTGCGATTGTCCGAAAGATAATTGAGACGGGCTGTCAGTTCGGTAAGCCTGCCCTTTTTCTGCTCCAAATCGCGCTTTAACGCTCTCAGCTCGGTTTCGTTTTTGACTACGTCCTCCTGAATGCCGAGAAGGTATCTTGTCGCCCCGTTTGTTTCCAGAGATTTGAGATATTGCTGAGTGGATTCCGCCTGATTTTGAGCCACAAGCTCGAGATATTTTCTGTTGATGTTGCTCTTTTCCTGCCTCAAGGACTCTATTTCGGCGTTGTTGACGGCAATATGCCGCGAAATTTCGCCCATCGCTCCCTTAAGCATTGCGGAGGTACGCATTGCCTCCTGCCTGTCCATAGTTCGGTTTGCGAGGTCGCTTTTGAGTCTGTCTATTTCCGGATCGTCCAGCTGCGCGGGCAGCGCGGACATAACCGAAATATTGTCCGGCTCCTGCCTGCCGGCAAGCATCACCTGGCGCTTGAACTCCTCCTCCTTTGCAAACTGCTTTCTTACGAGAACGGTGGAAATGGATTCGCTGGACTGTTCGAGACGCATTTCCTGAAAGCCGTTTTCCTCCAGCGCGCGCTGGAAATTGTTGAGCTTTTCCTTTAAGGAGTCGTTTATCAGCGTCAGCTTGTCTATTTTTGCGTCTATGACCGCAACAATCGCGTCCTTGGCCTTTAAGGGCGCAACCGTGCTGTCCAACGCCATAAGACTGTTCAGCTGCTTGGTCTGTCCCGATATGGTAAGCTCCTTGTCGGCAATGTCGCTTTCTCTCGCCGCGATTTCAGTCTGAAGCCTGTCCGTCTGCGCGCGTATTTCCGTAATTTTCACCTCGGCGCGCACGCTTTCCATAAGCTCCCCTATGCTTTGCTCGGGGATATTGAAGGACTCCATGCTCTGTCTGATTTCGGAAATAGACTGCTCTACGTTGGCGAGATTGTTTTTGAGATTTACCTTTTTGGTCTCCAGCTTGTCAAGCTGCACGTTGAGCTTGCCCATGCTGTCGGACAGCTCGCTGTTGCGGCGTCTGAGCTCCTCCGCCTTTTTCTGCTCCTCGATAGCTATTTCCATGCGGGACTTTTTGGCTATGAGCAAATCCCCTTGAGCCTGCTTTGCCACAAGCTGCTCGGTTATCGACGCGAACTCGCCGTCCTGCCACTCTATTTCACCATTTAACGAATCTATTTTTTCCTCCAGCGCTTTGAGAGCCTCCCGCTCCGCCTCCAAAGCGCGCATACGCCCCACAAGCTCCTGCGCCTCGTCGTACGCGGCAAGCTGGCTTCTTTTCAAATCTATATAATCTTTGTTTGAAAGAAGCTTCTCCAGCTTGCCCTTGTCCGCGTCGTACTCTGCGGCAAGCGCGCTCCGCGCCTGCCCGACAAGCACGTTCAGCTTAAGCTTTTCCAGCTCGGCGGATTTTTCCTCCCGCTCGCTAAAGCTCGACTTAAGCGGAGCAAACAGCTTTTCTATATTCTCCTTTGCGGAAAAGGGCATGTCCCTGCCGGACAGCCGTCTGGCGCGTTCAAGCGCCTCCTCGTGACGACGACGCGTGTTTTCGTAAACGCTTTCCGCCTCGTCGGCGATTTCCAAAAGTCTGCCCAAATCGGGAAAGCTCCTGACGGAACCCGTTTTCACGAATTCTCCGAAGCTGTCGGCGGAGGCGAAGCAATTTTGCGCAACCTCCTTCAAATCGCATGAGGACAGCCTTTCCAGCTCCTCGAAAACTCTTTTTTCCCGGGCGAGAACGTCTGTTTTGCCTTCGGAATTTTTCACCTTAAGCGCGCGGCGAGTGACTCCCTCCGCATTTGTAACCGCGCTCAGAACATAGTGCGCGCCGTCCAGCTCAAACTCCACCCACACGTCCTTTCCCGAGTCGGCGCCGCCCAAAGCGCGGCGCAGTCCTTCGTAAAGCTCGTTGGAGCCCTTTTTGATAATGCCGCGCGACAAATCCGCGCGCTCGAATCTGAACACGCTTTTTTCCTTTTGACCTCTGGGCGCCAAAGAAATACTCTCTATTTTCATGCCTGCCTCCGAAAGGAACACAAATTGCGTTCGGAATTTATTATAATTTTATTGCTGAACTGTTTGAATTTTAACAAATGTATGCTAAAATCTATTTTACGGAAAAAAACTCCGCTTTTGTTTTGTTTTTTATTTCGTTAATTATACCACACCTGCGAAATAAATCAAGCGGAATTTTCTCATTTCATACTTAAGAGGTATTGCTTTATGCCCTTGTGCAGCGCGTCAACAGAGCTTGTCAACGCCGGCTACACCGTAGTTGACAACGCCTTCATAGCCGAATACATGCCGCAAAGCCCCGCCGGCTGCGCGGAAATTTATCTTTTCGGGCTTTATTTGTGCTCGCATCCCAACAAGCAGCACAACACGATGGAGGTCATGTGTCAGGCGCTCGGCTTCAAGGAGGAGGACGTAATAAACGCCTTTTCCTACTGGGAGGAAATGGGACTCGTGCACGTCGTGCAAAAGGACCCCATAGAAGTCGTCTATCTTTCCCAGAAAACCTCCCTCGCCCTGCTCAAAAAAATCAAGGCGGGGAAATACTCCTCCTTCAACAGGCAGATTCAGGACGTGATTTCGGGACGCATGATTACGGTTCAGGAATACAACGAATATTATATTTTTCTCGAAACAAGCTTCTTCCAGCCCGAAGCGCTTGTTGCGGTTGCAAAGCACTGCGCCGAGCTTAAGGGCAGCGACATAGGCTACAGCTATATCCTGACCGTCGCGCGCAACCTTGCGACGTCAGGCTACACCTCCGCCGCCGCAGTAGAGGAAAAGCTCGCCAACCACCCCAAATTCAACGAGGATCTTACGCTTGTTTTCAAGGCGCTCGGCTTAAGG
>URVX01000008.1 GCA_900551395.1 uncultured Subdoligranulum sp.
GTTTTGGTTTGGCGACGACGCGATATAAAATAAAAAAGGAGAACCAAATTATGAGAAAAAAAGTAAGAATTTTTTCAACTCTTGTTTCACTCGCGCTGGTGCTCGCCGTTATGTGCGTGGGTATCTGGGCTGCATCCAAAGCAGAAATCGGCTCGACCGCCACTCTAAGCTTCAACCCTACGGACGTCAATGCAACCGTAGCGTTTGCCGACGGCGGCGGAGACAAGACAGTGTCGTTTTTCTCGGACGCGCAAAAGCAGACCGCTCTGACAACGCTGTCCTATGACGAAAACGATACGGACGACGTAAACGACACCTTTTACATGGAATTCGCGCCGTTGAACAGAACAAGCCAGACGTGGGTTTTCACTGTCACCGTGACCAACGACTTCGCAACGGGCTCGTCTATAACAATCGACTCCAAACTTTCCGCAACGGTATCACAGAACAGCAATTTTTCGGTCGATATCAAGGTCGGAACTCAGACGGCAGAAAATACGGAAGTCGTTTCGGTCGGCACGCCTTTGGTTTACACAATCACGATATCCATAAATGACGGCGCACCGATAAACTCTTTCTCCGACACCTTGACGTTCTCGCTCGAGTTGACTCAGACGGCAGCGTAAGCCGATTTTAGAAAATGACGCAAACGGAGGCTTTTATCCATGAGTATTTTCAAAAACGAAAAATTCGAAAAATCACTCGGCGTCATATTGGACATCCTGTTTGCGTTTGTTTTGCTGTTTTCGATTTTTATGGCTCTTTCCGCCCTCGCGCAGCGGGAAGGCGGCGCTTTTGGACTGCGCTTGGGGGTGGTTAGGTCAAAAAGCATGGAAGCAAGCAATCTGCATGTCGGCGATGTCGTTTTCGTCAATCGGGAGGACGATTACGATGTCGGCGACATAATTGTTTTTTATCGGGCGGTTTCGCAATACAAAAAAGAATTTTCTTCGGAGGAAGTGAGGGACTGCCCTATCTGGGTGCACCAGGTTGTTGCCGTCTCCAGCGACGAGGACGGCAGAAAAACCTATCTCACAAAGGGCTCGAGCAATCTGTTCGACGACGGCTGCTTCGTTCCGCAGGATTTCGTCATCGGCAAGGCCGAGCCGCTGCCCGCGTTTTTAAACAAAGCAATGGGCTTCGTCAGGTCGCGGGAGGGAATAATCAGTCTGGTTATCTGTCCGTGCGCGGCTATGACGATTTATCTCGTTTGGGAACTTGTCGTTTTGCTCACGACGCGCCAGACGGAGGCAGAAAATACGGGAACCGTCAAAATTACGGAAGCCTCGCCGCCTGCCCGAGACATTTCTGCGGCATGCCTTGCGGCGAAAGCTCAGAACGCAAACGAAATTGAGCACAGACTGTCTTTGCCTAAGGAAGCATACGCGAAAAAGGAAACTTTTCCATACAACCGGAAAAGCAACGAATTTTTCGTAAAAACCTTTATGGCGCGGTTGGTCATGTCGGACGATGTTTTAAAGAACCGCTATTCCGCAATCAAAAACGACCTGCTTGCTGTTTCAAAGGTAAAAGCGCGCATAAGCAAACGGTGCGAAACCTTCAGAACGGGAAGACAGACGATTGCGAAAATAAATGTAAGAGGCAAGCGAATTTTGCTCTACCTTGCCCTCCAGCCGCAAACGACGGAAAAAAAGTATTTCATCATCGATGTTTCCGCACGCGGCAAAGCATATAAGGATGTCCCCTCGCTTTTCAAAGTGAACAGTGAACGCGGCGTCAAATATGCGCGCGAGCTGATTTGCCGGCTTGCGCAACAACACTCTTTGACTATGACTCAGAGAACGCCCGAAAACTTTGCGCCGCCTGCAATGACTGCCGAGCAAATGCTTGCCGCGGGATATTTAAATCGGGCGGACAAAAACAGATTTTACGCTTCCGACGAAAAGATCGGGAAAGCGAAAAACGCATCGGACGGTTTGCCGTCCGATGCTTATTCCGCAACAGACAAACGAAAGAAAGCTCGCCGCGCACGCCTGTTAAAACGCGCACGTCTCAAGGGATTGCCCCCTCCGCAGTTTTCGGAAAAAAAGCCCGAAGCGAAGTTTTCGACCGTATCAAAGGAGAACGCACGTGGAAAAAGCGAAGCTTAGCCGCCGCGCCAGAATTGTCGGCGCATTTGTTGTAATCGCACTGCTGCTTTCGGCCGTCGTCCTGCCCGCCGCGCTGCTGGCTTCGCCGGCAGTCAATGTTTCGGGAGGGGGCACGATGACCTTTGCCTATGACGACGGGACTGACGCTCCCGTCCCCGACCACGACCAAGCCTCGCTGGAGGAACAAAGCAAGGTGCTTGGCGGTGAAAACAACCATGATCCGGGCTGCGGCTTCAAGGTGAACATCGTCGACGGAGGTTTAACTGTGCTGAGTCCGGGACTTGGCGGCAACAACGACCGCATTCACGACAATCTCGTCAAAGCAGGCATTTTGTCCTATGCGAAATATGAAAATTCGCTGTGCGAAAATCTCAACAATCTGATTGTCATACTTGACTTTTCAAGCTTTTACGTTACGCGCTTCCAATCCTCCACCTTCGACTCTTTGAGCTATGCACTGCTGGGCGGTGCATGGGATTTTCAGTCATATTCCGTTTCCGTTCCCGTCTTCGATTCGACAACGGGCAAGCAATCGAGAACCGCAATCGCAACATTCGGTGGCTCAAGCATAAGCATCGACGGACAGACAACAAACAGCGGCGGAATTTCTCTCCGCATTGTGCTTCCAAATCTCGGAACAGACAAAACTCTCGTCTTTGACGACTACTGCCTCAATTTTTACAACTGGGGAAATCAAGGCAGCCTGGCTCCGCAAAATGTTTCGCTGGACATAAGCAATTTGTCGATATCCCCCTCTCTCACTGCGGACGGCAGACTGGATATGAGCGGTGAGCCGTTTTCGGGACTTAAAATCGGAAAAAAACTGACATACAACAATTGGTTGGACAACAATCAATACGGATGCTCCCACCTGCACTTTATCGGCAGAACGGCTAACCAACTGGAGTATGCGCTCAACGCGTCAATCGAGCATACCGAAGCAAACACCGATACGCAAATGGAAATTTTCGTAAAAAAGCAGCAGGCGGAAGCAGCAGCGGATACGAAAAACGATTTTATTTTTACGAAAATGTATTCGAGAATCACGCGCAGCGACGGCAAAAGCTTAATTGACGTAATAGACGATACCGTTTACACGCAAGGCGCAGCTCTTTCCCAATCGGATTTGACGGCTATTCTCGAAATAGGCTATTGGCTGCATTTCAGGCGCGGCCATACATTGCAGGAAATAAACAACTCTATTCTGTTGTTTCACCAGAGAAGAACGGCGGCAAACGCTCTCGACGACGATAAAGCAAGCCTGACAATAGGTTCGCAGACATCTATATCAAGCGTAATCGTCTATCCCATGTATTGCAATCATACCGCAGACACAGAAGAAGGAACATCAAACGGACTGATTGGTTTCTTCGGAGCGGGGAGAATTTATTTTAAGGCGGACGGAACTCAGTTATCTTCAACGTCTTTCGCAGATTAATTTTGCGATTTTTCTGAAACAAACGCCATACACTTTTGTCAAAATCGACAGTGTCGTTTTTTATCTATAATATATTATATAGATAGGCGTCTCTGAAAAACCGGGCACAATTTCATATATTATATAGATAGAAAAAACGCATTTGAAAACATTATATATATTAGTAGGAAAACAAATCCCACCCGTTGCGACGGGTGGGATTTTTGGTTCAGGATAAATTTTCAGGCTTGCACGTCTTCCTCGGGTGCAGGCTGCTCTTCGGTTTTTTCCGTCCAGACGGCATACAACACCGTCCCGTCGGGAGCGTCGTTCAGTTTGTCGGCGGTGTATTCCGCAGACGTCCCTCCCGCAGTTGTCGTCCATCCGACAAAAGCATAACCCTCGCGCGTAGGAGCGGTAATAACATTTACGGGCTCTCCGTCTACAATGCGGTAGTTTTCAATTTCGCCTTTTGTCACCGACACTACGTAGCTCTTGTCGCCAGACAACACGCAACCGAACACAACGGGACGATAACCCGAGTTCCAACGTGCCCCCCAACCTGCGCCCGCAGCTTTGCTTTCGCAATATATCGTCAACGAATTGCAGCCGTAAAACACGTGATTGCCCAAGTAAGACACCTGAGCGCCAATGGTTATGCCCGAAAGCGACGTACACCCTCTGAAAGCGTAGTTGCCGATACTCGCGACGCTTGAAGGGACGACAACGGTTTCCAGACTCTTGCAGTCGAGAAACGCGCTTATTCCTATCTGCGTCAAGCCTTTGTTGAGCGTAAAAGATTTCAAGGACACACAGCCGTAAAAGGCATAGTTTCCGACACTTGTCACCGACGCGGGCAGCGAAACATTGTCCAGAGAGGAGCAGCCGTAAAAGGCATAGTTTCCGATTCGCTTAAGCCCGCTGCCGAAATTCACTTCTTTGAGCGACTCGCAGCGGTAAAACATGCGAGCGCCCAGCGCTTCAAGCCCGTCTCCCAGCCTAACCGACTGAAGATTGGAACAGCCGCTGAATATATTTTCGCCTATCTCCTCTACGCCACCGCCAATGATGACGTTTCTCAATCCGCTGCCGTAGAAAGCATAGTCGGAAATGCGTGTCACGCTGTCGGGTATGATTATTTCCGCAAGGCTGAGACAGTTGTAAAACGCCGAGCGTCCTATAGAAGTCACGCCCTCAGGAATAGTTACCCTGCTCAAAAACATACAGCCGTAAAACATGTAATCGGGAATACTCCCCATTCCTCCGGACAATTTCACATCCATTAAAAACATGCAGTTGTAAAACGCCGCCCTTCCGACAATTTCAACCGAATCGGGAATAGCCACTTCAAGTATCATTGCGCCATAAAAAGCGTAATCGGCTATACCTCTCGTTTTCGAATCCAGCGTTATGTACATATCCGAGCTGTTCAACCCCACTGCCCAGTCGTCCACATAAACCACACCGGAGGTTCTCTGCCAGATTCCCGAGCCGTAAAAGGCATAAGTTCCTATGCGCTCCAAACAGTCGGGCAAGCCTCCTATAAACGAAGTGGAAGTGATTGACGTACAGCCGTAAAAGGCGTAGCTGCCGATTACTTTGAGGCTGTCTCCCAGCTGAAAGCTCTGCAAAGCGGTGCAGCCGGCAAAAGCGTATTCTCCTATGCTTTCAACGCCGCCGTTGCCGAACACTACGGCTCTTAGCGCAGTGCAGTTGTAAAACGCACGGTTGCCTATCGTTTTGACGCTCGAGGGAATCAATATATCCCTGAGCTGTTCGCAGCCGGCAAGCGCTCTCGCTCCTATGCCGACGGTGTCGCCGCGCACCGAAACGCTCACAGCCTGCATATTGTTTATGCCAACCAGCCAGTTTTCCACGTAAACAAGGTCGTCCGTCTCGCTCCAAAACGCAGTCGACGCAAACGCGTATTCGCCTATGGAAAGTATGTCGCCTACGATTTCCGCCTCAAAGAGCCTTGTGCAGTTGTAAAACGCAGCTTCTCCTATTACAACTCCGTTGCCGGCAATCTCTATTCTTTCCAGAGAAGCGCAAGCCGAAAACGCGTAAGCGCCGATTTCCGTTAAGTTTTCTCCGAATATCGCTTCTTTTACAGAAGCACAGCGATAAAAGGCGTAGTCTCCGATAGTTGTCAGACCGTCTCCCAGTTCGAGCGTTTCCGCTGAGGAGCAAACGGTAAAAGCATAATCGCCTATTGTCGTGACGCTGTCGGGGATTGAAATGGCGGTCAGCGCCTCGCAGTTGGAAAACGCGTATTCTCCAATGCTTTGCACTCCGTCGGGGATGGTTATCGACGTCAGCGCGCGGCAGTAGGAAAAGGTATAAGACGGAATTTCCGTCAGCCCCGACGGGAGATTGATTGCTTCCAGACGACGGCAGCTCTGAAAAGCATACTCGCCGATACTCTCCACGCTTTGGGGCAGCGAAACGGTCGTCAGATACGCGCAGTTGTAAAACGCGCGGCGGGCAATCGTTTTTACGCTCTCAGGAATCGTGACTCCGGTCAAACGGCTGTTGTTGGCGAATGCTCCTTCGCCTATGCTCGTGACAGGCTTTCCGCGAAAAACGCTGTCTATCGTGACGTTTCCCGATGCCGAGCCTATGCCTGTGACCTCATATTCCGTATTTGCGTTTATCAGTCGGTAAGAAATGCCCGACTCCTGCTCCCGTACAAAGGATATCGGCTCAGACCAATCGGAATCCCGATAAGTCTCCTTGTCGCCCATAGCCTTGACGCGGATTTCATATTCGCCCGCCGCCAAGGGCGACAACGAATACGAGTTTTCGGCTACGGGATATTCCGCGCCGTTTATCTCTACCGTATAACGTACCGCTCCGCCGATTTTATACCACGTCAGCGCCAATGTATTCTGATTTATCGTTAGACCGGTAGGCGCAATCAGCTTGGGCGTAAAGTTGCATGCCGTCAAAACAAGAAGGCTTAAGAGAAACAACGCCGATGTAATTGTAAATTTAAAAAATTTCCTCATTTTTTCCTCCTTGAATACTATTTTTTGTCGTGAGTCAGTTCCTTTTTAAGCTTTCTGTCGCGCACTATCTCGTGCAGCCACTTGAATTTGAACTTCCTCACCGCAATATCCAAAAGGAATAACGCAAGCGCCGTAATGATAAACATCCATCTGGGATCGAATTCCCGTTCCAGCGTACGCGAAAAGTCATCGAAAATTTCCCACGGCGCTGCCGACGAAACAACTGCGCCGCCGCCCCTTGCGGCAATAAGCTCCAAAAGCTCCGCGTTTTGCGCTTCGTCCACAAAAACATTGTATTCTTCGGAATAAGAAAAGGCTTTGTATGTTGTGTAGCTGTCGTTTACCGTGCCGTCCGCCGCCTTTTTCTCTATTCGAATTTCGTGAACTCCGGGCTGTTTCAAAACGAACTCGATTTTGGCAAAGCCGTCGTTGACTGTGGGAGCAAATTTCTGTACTGCAGATTGGTCGGCGGTATTCTGCTGTGTTACCGTTACTTCCAGCGATTCGTTTTCCGACAGCGACGTGTAAATACTCAGCGAGGTAATATAATTTTCCTCGGTCAGTCTCGTATCTATCGCTCCCGGCTTTATGTTTTTGACGGGAAACAGGCAGTTTATTGTGTTTAACAGAATTTTTCGTCCCGTCTCGCTTTCCAGAAATTCGGACGACCAAGTGCCGTTCAAATCGCACATAAAGCTGCCGACAGCGCCTTGACCGAGCTTCCATTGCGCCAAAATGGGAACAAACTCCGCCATAAGAGGCACGTTTGCGCCGCTTTTGATTTTGGTGCCGTAAAAACCGCCCAACTCGGGCAGAAGGCTTTCGTCAACGCCGTTGAGCACCGCCGTATGGTCGCGCACCTTCGGTGTAAACGGTTCGGGATTGTAAGCCGTTATCTGAGGGATATCCATATCCTCGCGCATAATGCCGGGAAGCGTTGTGGCGTCCCAGATGTTGTAAAATACGCCGCCGCCTATCTCTGTCGCTGCCTGCATGTTCTGCGCCGCCTTGCTGTCCACGCCGATGGCGACTATGGACAAAGTTATCCCAGACGAAGCGTTGTTTTTTATCGCGCCGCCGTAACCGCCCACCTGATTTATGGGGTCAGTCCACAAAGCGTCGCTCGGTTCGCCGTCGGTGACGAGAATTATATGTCTTCTCTCGACGTTGCGAAGACCTCTCAAGGCTGCGCCCGCGCGTTCTATCGCACCGGTAAACACCGTACCGCCGCCTATCTCGATTTTTTCTATCGCGGCTTCAATTTTAGCTCTCTGCGGCAGAGGAGTCATCTCCAAATCCTCGCTGTAATCTTCTTCCAGCGTCATCACGCCGCAATAGTCCCTTTCGGTAAGAGAAAGCAGACTGGACATTGCGCCTTCCTTTGCAAGGTCGAGCTTGGTTTTTCCGCCGCTGCCGTCCACTCTCATATCCATACTTCCCGAGCGGTCGATGATTATCACCACGCCGACGGGAGGGGTGTAGTCTATCGCCTGCACGGGCAGCATTTGCTGATAAAGCGTCCCCGCCATATCGTTTCGGTCATAAGTGTTGGCAACCGAATCGCCCGCGCCGTCCTCCTTGTTTCCGCCTACGGTAAACAGTCCTCCGCCTATGTCGTTTACGTAAGAATACAGCAACCGGTCAAAGCCCGCAGGCATGTCGGCGTTGGCTATGTTCATCAGAATAATTTCGTCGTATTGCCTCAGCTCGTCGAGCGTAGAGGGCATTTCCTCCCGGTTAAATACGTTTACCACGTCGACATTGAACTGCTCGCTCAAAATTTCGGCAAGCTTTGCGGATTCGTCCGCATTACGCTCCACAATCAGAACGTCGTCGAAAACCTCGAGATATATATACGAGTTGAAAATATTGTTCTGATTCAAAGTATCGTCGTCGTTTGAAATCTCAAAGCTCAACGCATGAAGCCCCTGTTCCTCGAAGCTGTGTTCAAACTCCACCGTCTGAGTGCCGCTGACAAGGTTTATAGCATGCGGCTCTCCAACAGCTACGCCGTTGTCCAGCAGGGTTACGCTTGCGGAACCGGCAAATGAACTTTGCAGAGAAAGACTTATTTTGAAAGTATCGTTTACCACCACGTTGTAGTCGGGCAGCGTAACTCCGAGCAACAGCACTTCGTTGTCGGTGTGCGCGGCAGGAAAGTGCACCGTGTCTATGGAAATCCCCGTTGCGGCTATCGAGCGTATTACCGTTGCGGCGCTTCTGTCAGTCTCCGCGCCGTCGGAAAGAAGCACGATTTTACCCGACTCGGGATTTTCGAATATTGCGCTCGCGTATTGCAGAGCGGACGCTATATCCGTTGCGGATTCGTCCGGCTTGTCCGCTTCGAGATACTGCTGATAAGCCCGACTCTTGTCAGTCGTAAGCGGCGCCGCATATATCTGGTCAAAACCAAAAACAACAATTCCCACGCGCATAGAGGAGTCGCATTCGTTTAAAACCGATTGAACAAAGCTGTTTTTTGCCTCCTCCGTCTGGCTATTGCTGAAAGAGCCGTCCACAAGCAAAATAAGCTCGTTTTGAGTGTTGGGCACTTCGTATTTGAAGTTGATGCCCGAAAGTACCGATATACTCAGAACCATGACCAGCATGTGCAGAACGATAGACGTTATGCGGTTTCTCGTTTTCCGGTAGCGTTTTGACATGCGGAAATAAGGAAACAGCGCAAAAAACAACGCCGGAATCAGCAACAGCAACAACCATGGGTGAGCAAATTCTATTTGAAAATTCGTCATGTCGCTATGCCTCCGTTAAAAATGCTCGCGCGTTTGCAAAATCCATTCGATGAATTCCAGCGCAACAAGCGCGATCGCGAAATAAAGCAGCAAATCAAAATCGTTGAACTGCTCTGGCATATCGACATAAGGGCTGTAAAGCTCCTCCAGGACAAGACCGATATCGCTTTCGGCAGCAGCAATTCTGACATAAAAACGCTCAACCGTTTCCACTCCCGACAAGGGAATCTGCGAAACCGTGTATGTACCGGGACGAACCGCTTCTATGCCGGCGGGAAATTCGTCGAACTCGGTTTTTGTTCCTACGGAATCGGTCACCGTAAGAAAAGGACCTTTGGCATTGAGCGTGACAGTATCGTTTACTTCAAATATATATTTTGCCGAGCTTCCCATATCTTCCGAATCGGTGATTGTGGAAGGGAAAAAGTAGCTTATCATGTTGTACATAAGCGAAGGAAAGCCCGCAAGCACAGAAAAGTTCGAGCTGTTGAGACTGAAGGTCAAAAGAGCTATTTTCACGCCCGGCTCGTTTTTAATCATAAGCGCGGGGTCGTTTCCTATGTAAAGCAACGTCTCAAAGCCGTCTGCCAAAGTCACCCTTTTGTATTTGCTGACCGTTATCTCCTCCGCGTTTACCCTGTCGGTAATCGGATGCGCGCCGCCGCTTCTTAGCGTAAAATCTCCCGAAACGTCGTTTGCGTTGAGAGTTATTCCCGCGCCTTCGGGAGAAACGTCGGGATTGATAAGAAACACCACTCCGTCGGTAGGCAGAATCTCGGGCATTTTGTGCTCGAATATATAAAAATCAAAGCCGGCGATTTCGGGTATGGCGTTTTCTCCTCTGATCTCTGTCAAGTCAATGTCCCACCTCGAGGACAACGAGTCGCGCAAACCGATAAGTATGCCGCTCACAAAAGGATTTGGTTTCGGACTGGCATATTGTATATTGATTTTCTGAGGCGTGCCTCCGTACAGATAAAAGGTGTCGTCATAAGAAAACGAATCGGTAAGTACGGCTCCTCCGGCATCGACGGCTTCTACAGACACCCGCACATAATCGAACATATAAATCATCATATCCACGCTGTCGGAATTGAATTCCACAGTCACCGTTTCGCCGACGTCGCAGCGGGCGGGCAAACTGAGTATTTCCGTTCTGTCCTGTCCGTTTACGCCATATACTTCGCAGTTGACGCGAAGATTTGCGCCTATTCCGTAGCTTGCGACTTCAACTGAAAAGGAATAAAAGTTTTCATCCATCTCCGCCGAGGCGTTTACTATCGCGGCATTCCACTCCGTATCAACGCCAACGTCTATCACATCCACTATTCCCGAATCGATAAATTCCTTTCCGGTATAAAGTCTGACCGAAGCGGAAGGATTTTCCTCCAAGACCTGCTCCGCAAGCTCCATACCGGCATCTATATCCGCCACTCCGTATGTGCAGTGGACGGGCACGTTGTTTTCGCAGCGCGCAAGCTCGTCAAGCCGTGCCAACATTTCTTCGCGCATAGTCTGGTCGGCTCTGCGCGCTATAAAAGCGGGCTGCTCGTCAACCAGAATAACGGTTATAATACCCGATTGAGAAAATGTATCCTCGGGAAGCTCCTTCACCTGCCCGATAGCGCGGACAAAACGAGTGTCCGCTCCGTCGGTGGCAAGCATGCCCGCCGAAGCGTCGATTAATGCAATCCTCTCGTTGCTCTCCATTTTTTCTGCGCGTATCACGGGCTGCGCCAGAATCAATGCGCAGGCGGCAATGATGAGCAGCTGGCAAATCAGTATGATTAAATTACGCAGGCGGCTGATGGGGATTTTCTTTTTTCGATATTTCAAGCTCAATTCCCAGATGTAAGTGCTGGAAACGAGCTTCTGCTGATAATTCGGCTTGAGGATATATATGAGAATAAGTACCGCTATTCCCAACAATCCCAGCAAGCCAAGAGGTAACAAAATACTCATTCCATAATACCTGCCTTCAATAACTCTCCGAACAGCATTCTTTCTATGGGCTTGTCGGTAGTCACGGAGATGAAATCCGCTCCTCTCGACGTGCAGAAGGATTTGATGTCTGCTTTCAGATCTCTTAGCGCCTCCTGATATGCCAGCTGCAGGCTGCGCGTAATCTTCAATTTCATGTTTCTTGGGTCGCCGATATCTCCCGACTCCACGTCAATAAGGTTTACCCGTCCGCTGTAAGCAGGGTCTACCTCGTCGGGAGAAAGCAGCTGCAAAACAAGCACCTGCCGTTTTTTGTAGGTAAGATAGTCTATTGCTTTCTTCCAGTCCTTTCTCGTAAGAAAATCCGAAATTATGACAGACAAACCGTTGTTCGAGCCGGTGTTGACGCAGCTTGTCACTGCTTCCGAGATATCCGCGTCCTCCGAAAAATCGATATTCTCAAGTATGCTTATCGCTCTGAAAAACGTGTTTTTCCCGATAATCGTGCCGAAAGGGTCCTCGACGGAGCTTTCTTTTATCAGCTTGAAGGACACCTTGTCCATATTGTGCACCGACAAAAAACCAAGAGCAGCCGCAACGCTTACGGCATAAGCCGCTTTGCCGCGGTTCTCCTTTCCCATAGACGCCGAGCAGTCAAGAAAAATCTGCACGTCCATCTGTCTCTCGTCGGTAAACAGCCGTATGAAATATTTTTCAAACCTGCTGTACAAGTTCCAGTCTATACGGCGTATATCGTCGCCCAGCTGATATTCCCGATAGTCGGCAAACTCAACCGTCTGCCCGTAAGAACGGACAAAATGCTTTCCGCCGAAATAACCCGACAAATCTGCCCGAAGATTCAACGCCAGCGTTTCCAAACGACTGAAAAACTCATCGTTTAAATAAGCGCTTTTCATTATTTTCTCCCGAGCTTACGCTTTCCCTTGCCGTCCTCCGTCTGACCGGACTGCACGTTTTCCGTCACGGTGGCAGTCTCCGCATTTTCGGTTTTAGGCGTCTTGCGGTGGTTCAGCTCGTCGATAATCATTTTGATTACGTCATCCTGACTTACGCGCTCGGCAACCGCTTCGAAATTCATTTTAATTCTGTGACGCAGCACGGGGAACGCCAACTCGTTGAGGTCGCCGTAGGACACGTTGAAACGTCCTTTCATCAGCGCCTTGACCTTTGCCGCCGAAATCAACGCCTGCCCGGCACGGGGGCTGGCGCCCAGCCTTATGTATTTTTTCGCCGCTTCCGTAGAGCAGTCGCTGTCGGGATGCGTGGCGGAAACAAGCACCATAGCGTAACGCATAACGTCTTCCGCTACGGGTATGGCGTTTGCCGTCTTTCTCATTTCCAGCAAATCCTCTCCGCTGCAAGCAACGTCGGCGACCTCCGCCATTGTCTTCTGCGTCATGTCGACAATCTGCATAAGCTCCTCGAGGTTGGGGTTGTTGACAATGATTTTGAACATAAATCTGTCCATCTGCGCTTCGGGCAACGGATAGGTTCCGTCCTGTTCTATGGGGTTCTGCGTCGCAAGCACGAAGAACGGCTCGTTAAGCTTTCTCGACACGCCCATAACGGTAACAGTGTGCTCCTGCATTGCTTCGAGCAACGCGGACTGCGTTTTCGGCGTTGCTCTGTTGATTTCGTCCGCAAGGATAATATTGCTGAAAATGGGACCCGGTTGGAAGTTGAACTGAGAGTTGCCCGCCTCGTCCTTGACTATTATGTTGGTGCCCGTAACGTCTGCGGGCATAAGGTCGGGAGTAAACTGAATTCTTGAAAAGGGCAGATTGAACACGCGGCCGAGACTTCTTACCAATCTAGTTTTTCCTACGCCGGGAACGCCCTCGAGCAGCACGTTTCCTCCTGCGATCATGGCGATAACCGCGCCTTCCACAACGTCCTTTTGTCCGATTACGTCTCTTTGGATTTGCTCGAAAATGTTATTGCACTGTACGCTGAATTTTTCAATGTTTGCTTCTGTTACCATATTTTTTTCCTTTATTTGTTTGTTTGATTTTTGGGGGAGAGGGGTTATTTAAGAATATTGAAATACGCCTCGATGATGATACGCAAATCCTCGGGGATCTCTTCTCCCGATGAAAGCATTTCCACAATCAAATCGTAATATTGTCCGAACACATCGCGATAGTACGTCGCCTCGTCGATAATTTGGTTGGCTGGCTCATATTTGCCGCCGCCCTGCTGAACGGGGTTGGAGTCGTCGCCGTTTCCGTCGTTCTGCGATTCGCCGGGTTGATCGGGCGGCTGATCGGAGGGCTCTCCCTCGCCGTCTCCTGTTCCTCCCAGCTGCTCAAACAAAGCGAAAATTTCCATGTTGCCCTGTACGTCGTCCTCCTGCCGATAAGGATCTGCGAATCCGTCCGACCAGCCGGCAAAAGCCCAACCGTCGTCCGCCGAAGCGTATACGAGAGACCCCGCCTCCCCCTGCGCCACTATCTGGAATTCTTCTCCCTCTATTATGCCGCCCTGACCGCCTTCCACGAAATAACTGACTTCAAATTCGATTATCGGTTCGGGAGGAAGCGTGGTGTCGATTATTTCGCCGATCGTGGGCAGCAGTCCGTAATAACTTAACGTGTTGACCGTAGTCAAGGAAAGTCCGAGCACACCGAACACGCTCACAAGCGCGATAAGAGTTGCGGAAATACGAAAGTTCAGCTTCCTGCGGTCGGTTTCTTTCAATTTTTCCTGTGCGTCGGCGCGCTGACGCCGCGCCATAAAATCATCCGCCCCGGAAAGCTCGGTCATGGTTATCATGCGTTCTTCCAGCCCGAGTTGGTCTACGCGTCGCGCAATCTGCATATCCGTGGGACGAAAACGCCTATAATAAAACAAAGGCGTAAGCCCGCCTGCAACAACGACGAGAGCAAGAAGCGAGTACCACAAGCCGTTTTTCTCAAATGCCCAAGTCAAAGCTGCAACAATCAACATGGCGGCAAAACCGATAACAAGGGAGACTAACGCCGCTTTGAGCCAGCCTTCCCTTTCAAGTCTTTTCCTGTGTTGACTGAAAAGTTGTTTGCTATCCATTTCAGAACTCCTTTCGCCGATTGAAACGGCGCTTGTAAAATTGGTCTAATTCATATTTCAAGTCACCGAACCCGTCGGGCTCGGTGACTTGTTTGCATAAACCAAATTCAGTTGACTTTGCAAAACAAAGATATAAAAATTTTAAGCTTTAATTGCCGGCATTGCGCGTCGCCCAGACTATGCTCGCGCCGCAGCCCTCGTTCCACTCGGAGCTCCAGCCGGAAGGAATTTCGTCGGACGCGATTTCGGATGTTATTGTCTGCTCATACGTCCAACCCTTGAACGCGTTTGCACCTATGGTTGTCACCGACGCTTTGAGAACAAAATCAAGACTCGTGCAGCCCTCGAAGGCATTTGCGCCTATCGTCCTGAGTCCGAAAGGCAAATTCAGCTCTGTCAGTGACGAGCAGTTGAGGAAAGCTCCCGCATTGATTGCGGAAATACCGTTTCTCCCGTTTACTACGGTCACGCTTTCCAACGCCGTGCAGTTTGCAAACATCCTGTCGTAAATCGTAGTG
>URVX01000009.1 GCA_900551395.1 uncultured Subdoligranulum sp.
AAAAAACTGCCGGATTATATCGCTGCGCTTGAAAACTGCGGCGCAGACGCTTTGATTGTCAGCGACGCAGGTGTGCTGCGCACGGCTAAAACCGTCGATCCGCAGCTTGACGTTCATCTGTCCACGCAGGCGAACTGCACCAACGCGAGGGCTGTCGAGTTCTGGCGCGACGCGGGCGTGACGAGGGTTGTTGCCGCGCGCGAGTGTCCGCTGCCCGACCTCAAGGAAATGGCGGCGGTGGAAAACTGCGAGCTTGAAATTTTCGTCCACGGAGCCATGTGCATGGCTTATTCGGGACGCTGTCTGTTAAGCAGCTGGCTGGCGGGACGTGGCGGCAACAAGGGAAAGTGCGTTCAGGCTTGCCGCTGGGAGTGGCAGGTGACGGCGACGGAGCGAAGCCACCCCGACAAGCCCGTCCGTGTAGAGGAGGACGACAGAGGGACTTATCTGTTCAACAGCAGGGATTTGTGCCTGCTGCCTTTTCTCGGACAGGCGCTGGAAACGGGCGCCGCAAGCTTCAAAATCGAGGGGCGTATGAAGAGCGCGCATTACGTCGGCACGGTCGTAAACGCCTATTCAAGGGCTTTAAACGCATACTTTGACGGGAGCTTTGACAAAGAGCTGACAGACAGCCTTTTGAACGAGCTTAAAAAGACCTCTCACAGGGATTTTACTTCCGGCTTTCTTTTCGGCAGAAACGGCGACAAGACGGAAAACCTTGTCACCTCCAAAGCCGTAGCCGACAGCGGATTTGCGGCAAGCGTTGCGGGCTGGGAAAAGGGCGTTGCGACGGTTCAGATGCGCAACAGATTCGGCGAGGGCGACACCCTTGAAATTCTGTCCGCAAACGACAGCTTCGGCAAAACTATTACGATAAAAAACATGACGGACTTGAGCGGCGCGCATGTTGCCGACGCCAAAATCGTTCAGCAGACGCTCAAAATCCCCTGTCCCTATCCGTTGGAAAAATTCGATATACTGCGGAAGCTCTGAAACAAACCCGGACTTAACTTATTTTCATGAAGATTAATTTGATAAGAAAAAGCAGGCGTTTAAGCCTGCTTTTGCAATTATACCAATTTAATTTTTATTTTATTATGTCCGACAATCTACGCTATATAAAAACAACTCTCGCACGAAGCAGACATTCGTTTACTTCGCCGATTTTGATACTCTTATAATCGCGGTAGGTGCCGGTGTAATAAACGGTTTCCAAAGAATCACAGTACGTAAAAGCGTAATCTTTTACAAATGTTAAGCTTCTGGGCAGCGTAACGCTTTTAAGGGAAGAGCAATTGAAAAAAGCGCCTTCGGAAATTACGTTGACGTTTTCCGGAATCTTTATTTTTTCAAGGCGCGTGCAAGACGCAAAACAATAATCGCCGAAGTAAGATTAATAGAACGAAAGCATTTCGAGCGACGTTCTGGGCTGCTGAATATTTACTTCTTTCAATGAGCTGCATTCGACAAATGCGCGGCTTTCTATTTGCACGACGGTTTCGGGTATTGTCACGCTTTTTATATGACTGTTGTAAGCGAATGCTAAGTTTCTTATGTACGCTACCTCATAACCGTTATAAACTTCCGGAATACGTATATTTTTGTAGGTGCAGTCGCCGATTCCGACAACCTTCCAACAACGCAAACCGTCTAAACTTGTTTGCATGTATTCAAGCTCGCCCGAAGCGCAGCCGGCAAGCGACACGCATATAAAAGTAAATAAACAAATAAAAACAAAGCATGAGCACAATTTTTTTTCATTTTCCGACCTCCGTATTCCTAAACAGTTTAAAGCGGAATTGTTTGAAGAAAATGACAGACAAGCGTGGGGAGGGGGCTTAAAAAGCTGTCGTTCAACAACGCAAAAAAAGTCCCGGCAAGCGAGACTTTTTGACAAACGGATTACGTTAATGACCGACAAACGATTTCTTATTTCTCTAAAAATCCGTCCTCAAGCATATTGAGCTTTATTTTGTCTAAAACTATGTTCATAGGCTCTTTGGCTTCGCATTTTTTTTTCAACGCCACAAGCCGTTCCAGACAAGCGACATATTCCTTAAGCTCGTCTTCGGTCAGATTTCTTTTGAAAACATAATCGAAGTAATATTCGCGGATAGTGTTGTTAGTCTCGACGTATTGCTTTCCCTGCTCTGTCAATTCGACTAAAATTTGGCGTCTGTCTTTCGGATTGACGTATCTACGGACAAGCTGCATTTCTTCCAGTTTTTTTAAATAAATATGAATGTTGTTGATTCTGATTTTAAAATATTTGGCTACAGTTCTCACCGTAATAGGATTTTCGCTGTCTCTCAATGCGGCAATCATATAGACGTAAAATTGGTTTTGTAACAGATCACGCTGGAAAACCTCTATTGTCTGATTTGCAGGTCCAGCCAAAGCAGAATTTCTTGCCAACGTATATGTCGAGTCAAGTTGCGGCGCAGACGGTGAAAAAGGGAGAGACCGCCGAGCGTCCGGCAGTAGACCCCAATCTGGTCGGTTACGACTTTGTCGGTTGGTTTGCCGACGAGGCGATGACGGAGGAATACGACTTTTCCGCGCCCGTACAAAAAGACACGACGATATACGCCAAGTTTCAGATAAAGACGTTTACCGTCACGTTCAAGGAAGTGGATTTGCCTGCGGAAAAGGTGGAGTACAACAAGACGATACAGACCTCCGACCCCACGCCTCCGGACGGACAGATATTCGTCGGTTGGTACACCAACGCGGGCAAGACGCAGGCGTTTTTGAAGGACACGAAAATCACGAAAAACATAGAGCTTTGGCCGAAATTCAGGGACAGCGAGCTGCCCGCCGAGCAAGCGGTGACGGTGACCTTTGTCAACCCGACGAGAAACGAAACGGAAGTTATTCAGGTGAAAAAGGGCGAGGGAGTGCCGGAGGGTGCAGACCCCGTGTTCTACCACAAATACGAAAACTTTTACATATGGGACGGCTGGGACGGAGATTTGGAGGAGCCTTTGTACGAAGACGCAACCTTCATCGCGCAGTATGTGTTTGACGAGAGCACGATTATCCCGTCGCATTACTTTACATACACCTTGCTCGAGGACGGAACCTACGGCTTGAGCAGCAACTACACTGTGAGCGGCTCGGTTGAGTCCTTGTCTCAGCCCTGCCTGACCGGCTCCAAAATGCTGCCGACCGAATACAACGGCAAGCCGATAACGAAAATTTTGGAAGGCGCCTTTAACAGCCATTACATAAAATTCGACCTTGAGGAGCTGCTTGTGCCGGAGTGTTACAAGACGGTGGGGCACAATGCTTTTATGTATGGATATTTCGATAAAGTTTACTTTCTCGGAATTGAAACGATAGAAGCCGGCGGTCTTTTCGGAGCCTCCGGCGGAAACAGTACAACCATGGAATATGACACTTATTTCTATCTGCCCGCAACTTTGAAAAACATAGAGGGCGGTCATTTGGCGGTTTCGGGCTTAAAGATAGAGGCGCCGAACAGAGTTTTTCTTGACGGAAACAATCCTTATTTCCATTTCGAGGTTGACGGCTTCGGCAACGATTTGTTGTACAACACTGCGCGCGACACAATACACTATGTCAAGCTCAACAGCAGGCAGTTCACCTTGCCCGGGCACGTAACAAATCTTGTAAAAAACGTTGTAGGAGGAGGAATCGACACTCTCACCATTGAAGGCGACAGAGAGAGCCTGGTTGGTATTGGCGGAGCGTCGGCAAAGAATGTTGTATTCGAGGGGAAGGTCAAACGGTTTGAAGATGGCGCCTTCGCATATTTCAGAAACGTCATTGCCTTCGAGCTTCCCGAGGGCTTGGAATATATAGGGAAGAATGCTCTTTACGACGTAGACCTTGCCAAGCTTTATGTAAACGACGACGTGTGGCGTCTTATGTCAACCTGCGGGCTGGGGGGAGCAAACCTTGTCGCAGGCTACGAGCTGATGTGGGACGAGCTTACTCTGATTGAAAAGCGCGGCAACGCAATCATAGAGCCGGGCGGCGGTCCGGACGGCGGCGACGCATTTATTCAGTACGACTCGGCTTCCGGTGAGTCGGTTTACACCGTGCCGAATGGCGTCACCTGCTTCAAGCCTATTCTCGGCACCTGCTTCACCGGCAACAACCTGCGGAAAATCGTTGTGCCCGAAGGGGTAAAGGAGCTTCCCTCCGGCTTCATGAGCACGGGAGAAGTCGAATATGTGGATTTGGGCGACATGAATTATGAATATCGGATCAAGTCGGGCGGAGTTGAGCTTCTCAGCCTGCCGTCTACCTTGGAGAAACTTTGCACCAATGCAATAAGGTCCGTCACGTTCAAGGGCTTCGAATGGCCCAACGGCAGCAATCTGAAGTATCTTTCCACAGGCTGCATAATTTCTTTCATGAATTACAACGAGATACTGCTGCCCGACACGATAGAAACAATAGAAAAGAGACCTTTTTCGGAAATTTACAATCCCAAAATAGCGGGCGAAACCGGAAAGTACATAACCTTCGGGGGCTTTATTTACGAAAAGCTGAATGAAAGAGAGCTGAAGCTGGTCAACTTTCCGATAAATATGGGAGAAGAGGAACTTGTTTTCCCCGACACGGGAGACTATGTTTTGACGCAAATTGCCAAAAAGGCTATGACAGAAAACGGCTATTCGGGAAATGCGTTGAACTATTTTTCTCGCCTTAAGAAGATAGTGATACCCGAAGGCGTGGAGTACATAGGAGACGAGGCGTTTGCGTATCAGCGCGATTTGCAGGAGCTGGTTCTGCCCTCTACGCTCAAAGAGATAGCCAACGGCGCGTTTTATTACGCACTTTATCTCCAAACAGTGACGTTTAAATCCGTAGAGCCGCCCAGGATGAATTACACGCATTATTACGTAAACGAGCTTTACGGAAATAATTTGTCCATGTACGAGGTGTTCGAAACAGGATACAAAATACAGAGCATAGATATGGTTCTTACTTATTTTGGGCCGGGACTGGAGTGCAAGTTCATAGTGCCCGAGGGCAGCTACGAAGCGTATTTCCGTGTGTTTCACGATTATTGCGGAGACACCTACGCGGGACGTATATCTACGGCAAATCAGGAGAAATATACTTACCGTTTCCACACCAACGGGGGAAACAATATCTTTGACATAGAGCAGACGCCCGTGCTTTGGGAAATGCCTCTGACCGTATGGAAAGGCGAGGGCACGAAGCACCTGCAGGGCTACTACACTAAGGACGGCAGCGTCGACGGCGACTGGGGCGAGAGAGTGGAAGTATACCCTTATTTCGGGATGCCCGACCAGAGCGGAGTGATAAATCTTTATGCTAGGTGGGGAGACGAGGTCTACGAGGACGGCAGAGGCTGGAACAACGCCTACGTCATTTCGACTGAGGAAAGGACGATAGCGGCAAGGACTTACGAGTATCTTTACTTCCAGTTCACGCCACAAGAGGACGGCATGTACAATGTTTTCTTGTCTTTCTACGCATATATTCAGCCGACAGAGCTTGAATTGATGAGCGGCTACATGGACTGTGTGATTTTTACCGTTGACCAACAGAAAGAAAGGATAAACGGTCTTGCGTATATCTACGTGCCGGGCAACGACAGACCTTATTGGGTCAATGCCTTCGGTCCTACCTGGCATCCGACCACTACACGTTTGACTTCGATAAACCCGTTTACGAATATAAGTTACCAAAATATGCTCGCCGGTACGACATATTATTTGATTTTACGTGTCGGCGATGACGCGTATGAGTGGTTGAACAACAAGCGCGAAACGATTGACCTGACCATACGTATGGACAAGGTGGGCGAGTACGGCGCAGTCATAGGCGGCTTAAGCTGAGCAAAATTTAAATAAATTATTTCAGCAAAAGCAGGGGATTTTCGCCCCTGCTTTTATTTTGTTTAGTTAAATTGTGTTTTACAAGAATAATCCGTTTTTCTTTCCGCGAGGTCTATGCGGCAATGGTTTTTGTGTTTTCTCAATCGGGCAGAAAATCTTCTTTGTTCAGCTTTGCTCTGATTTTTGCCAGCGCTTTGGTTTCTATTCTGGACACGTAGGAGCGGCTTATCCCCAGCGCTTTTGCCGTCTGAAGCTGCGTCAGCTGTGTTCCGCCCTTCAAGCCGAAGCGCATGACGAGGATGGAATATTCTCTTTTTGTCAGGCACTCCGTCAGTATTTTGTCCAGCTTGTCGCTGACTATGGACATTTCCACCTGTTTGAAAATGGAGTCCTCCTTGACCGACAGCACGTCCATGAGCGTAAGCTCGTTGCCGTCGCTGTCGACGTTCATCTGTTCCTGGAGGTAAACCGTGTTTTTGTAGCGCTTGTTGGTTCTCAGCGTCATGAGAATTTCGTTTTCTATGCAGCGCGCGAGATAAGTCGCCAGCGTCGTGCCTTTTGCGGCGGAAAAGGTGCTTATACCCTTGACGAGTCCTATCGAGCCTATGGAAATCAAGTCGTCCATATCCTGTCCCGCCGCATATTTTTTTGCTATGTGCGCAACCAAACGCAGGTTGTGTTTAATCAGCTTTTCTCTGGCTGCGGCGTCGCCTGCCGCCGCTTTTTCAAGCTCTTTGGCTTCTTCCTCGGGGGGAAGCGGCTTGGGATACGAGCCTGAGTTGGAAAAATAACCGGTAAAAAAGAATATCTTGCTGAAAAGCTGCAAAAAACCGAGCATATTGTCACCTCTTTAGATTTTATTGAAAAAAAGCGTCGAATATTACGGGCGGCTTGTACTCATTTTGCCGTCGTTTCGCGGGCGGAGCTGCGGTCATTCGTCAATTTTGTTTTGAAAATCCGCAAATTTTCTGCCGTTCCGACTATTGGCATGCAATGCGTACACCGGCGAAACAAGACGTCGGGAGGAGGCAAGCCCTGCAGTCGTTTCTCTTACGGGAAATTTACGGACGCGGGAGAAAGGGCGGATTTTTCAATTACAGCCGTCTTAATGTGCGAGGACGACAACGGCGAAAGAAACAGCTCGGAATCTGCGGCAGGCATGTCAGTCGAATTTTGCGGGGAAATTTCTTCAAGCGACTTTAAAAATTCGGCAATTGTCCGCAGCGGTTGACAAATCGCGCTAAATGTGCTAAAATTCAAATCGAGTCAGCCGGACGGTCGCGGGGAGCAAGCTCCACGAGGAAAGTCCGAGCACCGCAGGGCAGAGCGCCGGCTAACTACCGGTGAAGGTGACTTCAAGGAAAGTGCAACAGAAATAAACCGCACGGCTTTCCGTGCAAGGGTGGAAATGGGAGGTAAGAGCTCACAAACGTCTTGGCGACTTGACGTTCCTGTAAACCCCGCTCGGTGCAAGAAATGAGACCAAACGTCGGCCCGACGTCTCGATATGATTCGCTTGAGCGTGCCGGAAACGGTACGCCTAGACAGATGACCGTCTAATACAGAACTCGGCTTACAGACTGACTCGGAAAAGGCGCAGGCAGAAATGCCGCCGCCTTTTTTGCTTTGAACAAATTCTTGCAACAAGCATTTGTTTTGTGCTACAATGGCGTCAGGTCGGTTTGCTTTCGGATTGCCGGGCGAAGAAAAGCTTGAGCATTGAAAAAAACGCGGATTGTCTCTGAATTCTAATTTCCGGTTGGTTTGAAAATTTTCCGGCTTTTCGGATAATGTTCGGGGAAGTCGGGCTTAAAAACCGACGAAACAGCTTGGGAGCTTTGGGAAGCCGGCGTGACGCCTACTTTTGCCGAAAAAACGCCCGGAATGCTTGCGGCTCGGCGCGATAGGAAAACTTTTATCCGTTGAAGACCGGGCTGCTTTTATGAAAAGTCGGATACGGAAAAAAATACGGTGGGAATTTAAACGAAATGGAAAACTTGTTTACGAATTTGCACAACAATCTCAAGCCTCTGGCGGAAAAGCTGCGTCCCGCGAGTCTGGAGGATTTTGTCGGGCAGCAGCATATACTCGGCGAGGGAAAGCTGCTTCGCCGTCTTATTCAGGCGAAAAAAGTTCCCAGCTGCATTTTTTACGGTCCGCCGGGAACGGGCAAGACAACCCTTGCGAGGATTATTGCGGAAAGCACGGGCGGTAGCTTTGTCATGCTCAACGCTATTTCAAGCGGCGTGGCGGACGTCAAGCTGGTCATAGAGGAAGCCAAAAAAACCTTTGAAATGTACGGCAGAAAAACCTATCTGCTTTTGGACGAATGTCATCGCTGGAGCAAAGCGCAGAGCGATTCGCTTCTGGCGGTGCTGGAATCGGGGCAGCTTGTGCTGATAGGCTCGACTACCGAGTCGCCCAATTACAGCATGACGCGCGCCATTGTCAGCCGCTGCACCTTGTTCGAGTTTAAGCAGGTGGGCATAGACGACATCAAAAGAGCATTAAAGCGCGCCATTGTCTCTCCCGACGGTTTGAAGGACTTCAACATCAGGATTGACGACGAGGCGTTGACTTACTTTGCCACGGCGTGCGCGGGCGACGTCAGAAGCGCGCTCAACGGTCTGGAAATAGGCGCGTTGACTACCCCGAAAAATAAAGACGGCGAAACCGTAATCACAAAGGAAATTGCGGTTGAGTGCCTTCAGAAAAAAGCCTTGAGCCTCAACGAGGACGTGTTTTATCATATTTTGAGCGCGTTCTGCAAAAGCCTGCGCGGCAGCGACGCGACGGCTGCGCTTTATTACGCAAACCGTCTGATCGAGGCGGGCTGCGAGCCTCAGCTGCTGGCAAGGAGAACGATAGCCCACGCGAGCGAGGACTGCTGCTCCGCCAAAGCGTTGAACACTGCTTGCAACGCCTTGTTTGCGCTCAACAATCTGGGTATGCCCGAAGGAAACCTCGCTTTGACGCAGGCTATCATCGAGGTGTGCGAAGCGCCTAAGACAAACAGAGTGGTGGTAGCAATGGAAATGGCAATCGACGACGCGCGCAACCACCCCGACGACAATGTTCCCGACTATCTGAAAAATCACACCGAAGCAAGCAAAAATTATAAATATCCGCATGACTACGGCGGTTATGTCGAGCAGCAGTATCTGCCCGATTCGTTAAAAAACAGAAACTATTTCAAAAAAAGATAAAACCGGATGAATTTGCATAACCGAAGCGATTTGATTGAGCGACGTTTGGGGGTTATTATATTTGACAAAAACGCCCGATAAGGATAAAATAACAGCCGTAAAGAAAAGGACAAAGGCAGTTCGGGAGCTTTCGGCACAAACGCGACGCGGTTTATTTCGTCGATAGCCGACGAAAAATCCGACAGAGAAAGAACGGAACCAACGCCGATGTTTTTGCGGCGTTCATAGATTTATACGCATACGGCGCGGCTTGCTAAACAATCCGAATAAAGGCATGCCCGCACGACGACTGTCGGTTAAGCGTTCAATGCTTTCCGCAAGGCAGGGAAATTCGGAACACACTATTCGACAAACGGAGATTTAATTGATGCTTACTATTTCAAACGTATCCAAAACATATCCGAAAAGCTCGGTCAAGGCTGTGGACAATCTCAATTTAGAGGTCAGAGACGGCGAGATTTTCGGCTTTCTCGGTCCCAACGGCGCGGGAAAAAGCACCACAATCAAGCTGATAACCGGCATCCTCAACGCGGACGAAGGAGTTATTTCGGTCGGAGGCATGAACATTTCCGACAACCGACTCGAAGCAAAAAAATCCATAGGCTACGTTTCGGACAACCATGCCGTTTACGAAAAGCTCACCGGCAGGGAATATCTCGATTTTATGGGCACCATGTTCGAGGTGCCTGCTGATTTGAGACGCGAGCGCGCCGAAAAGCTGCTGGAGGAATTCGGTCTTACAAAGGCGGCAAACGACCAGATAGGCTCCTATTCGCACGGCATGAAGCAGAAAATCGTGGTGGTCGGTTCTTTGCTGCACGATCCCAGGCTGTGGATTTTGGACGAGCCGTTGACGGGGCTGGACCCCGCGTCGGCGTTTCAGCTTAAAAAGATTATGCGCAGCCGCGCGGACGAGGGGAAAACAGTGTTTTTCTCCTCCCACGTGATAGACGTAGTGGAAAAGGTGTGCGACAGAGTGGGGATTATCAACAACGGCAGGCTTGTAGCCGTGGATACGCTGGATTCGATTAAGTCCAATCCCGATATTTCTCTCGAAAAGGTGTTTCTGGACATCACAAACGCCGGAGGTGAATTCAACCCGTGACGAAATTTCTGACGCTGCTCAAGGTGAATTTGCGGCAGGCGTACCGCACGAGAAAAAACACCTCCAAAAAAACCATGCCGATATGGGGGATTTACGTCGTTCTCGGCGTGTGTCTTCTGCCAATTCTGGCAATGATTTTTGCGGGCTGTCTTAAGCTGGGCGAATTTTTGTCTCTGCCCGAAAATTCTTCGTATCTGAGTGCGGCAATCACCTTTTTGATAACCGCAATCGAGCTCATAAACGTGTTTTTCGGTTTCAGAAGCATGCTGGGCACGGTTTATATGTCAACCGACTCCGACATGCTGCTGGCGCTGCCCGTAAGGTCGGTTACGGTTTTCTTTTCAAAGCTCGTCGTTTGTTATCTGGCGGAGTTCGCAACCACTCTGCTTATGCTGGTCGCAACCCTTTTGCCGCTCGGCATAGGCTTGTCGGCGGGCGCGGGATATTTTTCGGCTCTGTTTTTCGGCGCTTTTCTTATACCGCTGATTTCACTGCTTGCGGTGTCGGTTCTTTCCGTGCCGTTGCTTTTTGTGTCCAACCTTTTCCGCAACAGAGGCGCTGTGGGCACTGTCGTTTACGTGCTGCTGTTTGCCGTGCTTATGGGGTTTTATTTCTGGTTCGTCATGAACCTGTCAAGCTTTGACGGCGTCGGAGCGGATTTGGAAGCCGCGCTTGGAAATTTTCTCGAAGGCTTAAAGACAACTGCGGCTTATATGTATCCCAACGTATGGCTGTCCGCTGCCTTTACCGCCGTCTCTTTCGGCGGCTGGATAGGAAATTTCGCTCTGTTTCTGCTTTGCGCGGCGGCTCTGGTGGTTCTTGCGTGTTTGCTGTCAAACAGAATTTTTCTGCTCAACATGCGCAAGAGTCAGGAAAATGCGTCGAGAGGCAAAAAAACTTCCCACAAATTCGCCGGAGGCAACAAAATCGGTTCGCTGATAGCCGCAGATGTCAAAAACATCATGCGAAACAGTTCGCTCGGCTTTTTCTGTTTGTCGCAGGTGGTGATTATACCTTTGTTTGTCGCCATTTACTGCTTGGGAATAAATGACAGTATAAGCCAAACGGCACAGGAGGCAAAAGCGATTCTGTCAAGCGTGTCCCAAATCGTTTTATTGGTCGGACTTATGACCTGCGTTACTGCGTCCTGCGCGGTCAGCCGCGAGGGTGAAAACTTTTATCTGATAAAGACTCTGCCCGTCAAGCCCTCACAGTTCGCCTGGGCAAAGCTTATTATTTCCATGATTTTCAACGGCGTGGCTTTTGCTTTGGCAGTAACGCTGGAAGCGATATTTCTCAAATCGGGATTTGTGTCCGCCGTTTTGGAATTCATCACTGTATTTTGCGCCTCGCTCGGCGTTTCGGCGGTGCAGGTGCTCATAGATATGAAAAATCCGCGTCTCAAATGGACGACTGTGCAGCAGGGACTCAAAAACAATCCCTCCAGCCTTTGGGGTATGCTCATAGGCTTCGCGGCGGGAGCCGTGCTTTCCGTGCCGGTCATGGTTTTCGCTTTGTCAGGCTGGGGCGCGGCGGGGATGCTTATACCCATGCTATTGGGCGTCGGCATCGGTATAGCAGGCGTGCTTATACTTCTCAACAACTGCGAAAAATATTTCTGCGCCGTAGAGTAGGGCGGCAAAAGGCGGTTTCTTATGAAAAACGTAATGGATATCTTAAGGGAAAGAGGATTCGTCAAGCAAACGGTTTTCGAGGAGGATTTGTACAGGCTTCTCGAAGAAAAAAGCGTAACCTTTTATATAGGCTTCGACCCCACGGCGGACAGCCTGCACGTGGGGCACTTCGTTCAGCTTATGGCTATGGCGCACATGCAGCGCGCCGGGCACAGACCCATTGCGCTTATCGGCGGCGGTACGGGCATGATAGGCGACCCGTCGGGACGCACCGATTTGCGTAGCGTTATGACCAGCGAAACCGTGGCTTACAACTGCGAGTGCTTCAAAAAGCAGATGGAGCGGTTCATAGATTTTTCCGACGGCAAGGCGCTTATGCTCAACAACGCCGACTGGCTGTGCGGGTTGAATTATATCGATTTCCTGCGCAGTATAGGCACTCACTTTTCCGTCAACAAAATGCTGACCGCCGAGTGCTACAAAAAGCGTCTGGAAAAGGGACTGACTTTTTTGGAATTCAATTATATGCTTATGCAGGCATACGATTTTCTCGTGCTCAACGAAAAATACGGCTGCGAGCTGCAGCTTGGCGGGGACGACCAATGGAGCAATATGCTTGCGGGCGCCGACCTGATACGCCGCAAGCTTTCCAAGCCCGCATTCGCCATGACCTTTTCGCTTCTCACCACGTCGGAGGGGACGAAAATGGGCAAAACGGCAAAGGGCGCGGTGTGGCTGGACAAAAACAAGACCTCGCCGTATGATTTTTATCAATATTGGCGCAACGTGGACGACGCCGACGTGGAAAAGTGTCTCAAGCTTCTGACCTTTTTGCCTGTGGAGGAAATTGCCGAAATGTGCCGCTACAAGGATCAGCGGATAAACGACGCCAAGGTCAGGCTTGCTTACGAGCTTACGAAAATCGTTCACGGTCGGGAGGAGGCGGACAAAGCCAAAGCGCAGGCGGAGGCGGCTTTTTCCGACGACGCGGGCAACATGCCCTGCATGGAGATACCTTTTGTCACAAACATTATTGACGTGCTTACTCTGTCCCAAGTCGCCAAATCGCGCGGCGACGCCCGCAGGCTGATTGACGGCGGCGGCGTGACGATAAACGATTTCAAAATCACCGATTACGGCGATTTGCCGTCCGAAGCAACGGAAAAAAGAGAATTCGTGCTGCACAAGGGCAAAAAGGTGCACATAAGGATAGTTCTCAAATGAACAGGCTTACCGTTGTCGGCGAAGCAAAAGCCGAGCTTACGGTGGAAAGGTCGCGCTTTCTGGCTTGGGCGGCGGGCGTTGCGGACGAGGCGCAGGCAATTGAATTCGTTGCGGCGGCGAGCAAAAAGTTTTACGACGCGACGCACAACTGCTACGCTTTTTCGGCGGGACAGGTCAAAAGATTTTCTGACGACGGAGAGCCGACGGGCACTGCGGGCAGACCTATACTCAATGTGATAGAGCAAAAGGGGCTTGAAAACACCGTTGTAGTCGTCACCCGCTATTTCGGCAGCGTCAAGCTGGGCGCGGGCGGGCTGGTAAGAGCCTATTCAAACGCCGCCGCCGCCGCTCTGGACAGGGCTGAGCAGGCCGAAATCACGAGAGCGCGTGAAATTTCTCTTTCCGTGCCATTCAGTCTTTTCAGACAGACGGAAAGGCTTTGCGACAGGTACGCGCTGGAAAAAAAGACGCTTTTTTCGACTGAGGCGGAAATCAACTTGCTTGTCGGAGAGGAAAAAGCGGAAGCGTTTTTGACGGAGCTTGCCGCGCTGGATTATCGGATATCGGCAAAAAAGGGCGGTCAACGCGATTTTCTCAAAGCCTTGAAAAAAGGTGATATTTCAAAATGATAACGGCTCTGGAGGCGCAGAAGCGCAACAAGGACAAGGTCAATCTTTATATCGACGGAGAGTTCAGGTGTTCTCTGACAGCCGAAAGCGTGGTTCGCGCGCGGCTGAAAGCGGGGCAGGAGCTTTCGGAAGAAAGGCTGGAGGAAATTCTGCTTACCTCGGAAACCGAGCTTGCCTTTAAAAAGGCGCTGGATTATATCGCCCGCGCGATGAAAACGAAAAAGCAGGTGCTGGATTATCTTTGCGGCAAGGGCTTCGATATGTGCGCGGCAAAACGAGCCGTCGAAAAACTCGAAGAATACAAATACGTCGACGACCGGGCCTTTGCAATGCAATACGCGGAGTTCAACGCAAAACAGAAGGGCGCGCGTCGAATCCGAGCCGAGTTAATTGAAAAGGGGATTGAAGAAAGCTGCGTTTCGCTTGCAGTTGAAAAGCTTTCGCGCGAACAGTCCGAGCAGGCGGCATCAGACCTTGCGGAAAAGTTTATGCGCGGCAAAACAAACGATTTCAAGACGTTGAACAAGCTTTCGAGGTTTTTGGCGTCGCGCGGTTTTGATTTTGATACGATAAAATCAGTTATAGACGGGAGAAAAAGAGATGATTGGGATTGACGTTGCGGACATAGAAAGAGCGGAAAAGCTCTTGAAATACAATCCGACCTTTTTGGACAAGGTTTTCTGCGCGGAGGAAAAGGATTATCTCGCTTTGCGCGGGAACAATCCGGAAACAATCGCCGAGTGGATAAGCCTTAAGGAAGCCGCGCTCAAGGCGGCGGGAGCCGTGAGTCTTAAAGACGGCTATTCTCTCGTGGAAATAAAAATTTCTTCCGAGGGCAGGGCGGAGCTGAGCTTTAAAGGCGAGCTTTCCGACAGGCAGGTTTCGGCAAGCGTTTTCCACACCGAGCACAACGCGGTAGCGGTGGCTGAAGCTGATGACGAAGCAAAAAACGAAAGCAATCCGCGTTTTTAAATTCGGTACTAAACAATAAAAATATAAAGCGGGCAAAAGCCCGCTTGCGACAGGAAAATAAAAAAGTAATAATTTTCGAGTTGTTTTTCAAGCTATTTCAAATCTCTCGGACAACTGTCCGAGAGATTTTCGTATTTTCGCATTAATACTGAAATAAAAATCAATCATATTTTTCAATAT
>URVX01000010.1 GCA_900551395.1 uncultured Subdoligranulum sp.
CGGCAAACCAACCGACAAAGTCGTAACCGACCAGATTGGGGTCTACTGCCGGACGCTCGGCGGTCTCCCCTTTCTTCACCGTCTGCGCCGCAACGTCCGCTCCCGAAAAGCTCACGGTAAACTCTTTCGTCCCGCCGCACGCTATGAGAGCGATGCTCATTGCCAATGCCAGCAACAGCGCAAGCATTATTCTCGTTCTTTTCATTCTTTCTTCCTCCTGTTTCATGTTGTAGGCTCATTTTCAATTACATGCGCTTTGCGTAAAAGCACAGCATAATTTGTATTGAATTTAAGCTTACTTTGAATATACTTAAATTTTGCTTTCTTGTCAAGTTTTTTTCTTTGATTTTTTCATTTTTATTTTATATTCATAAACAAGAAAAACCGAAAGAACATAAAATCACGGGTGCGAGGCCAATACGCACGCGCATAAGCAAATTTTCTCTTGCGCAACGCAAAACAGCCGAGGATGTCAAACGGAAACGAAACGCGGACTGCGGGAGGTCAAGGCTTCCGACTTTTTTGAGGTTTTTTCGCCGCCGCAGTTGACAAAAGCGGCAAAACAGCGTATTATATCAATGAAAAGAATTCACAACCGAATATTTTAGAGGAGCGGTCCGGCAAGGTAAGCGGGCGCGCGTTTGAGACGCGGTGGCGTCGAGCGCCCCGAACAATGTGCCGCCGCCGAAAGCGCGTTTGTCCACCGCAACGCGGCTTGGAAGCCGGGGTCAGTCGTCGGCTTCTGTCATAAGTTTTTTATGATGCGCTAAGGTAAGTTTCCCTTAGCGCGTTTTTTTTCAGATTATTATTCCGACGGAGGACAAAAAATATGAGCAACATCAAAGCAACAATTCGTTTGAGGATGAGCGCGCACGACGCGCATTACGGCGGAAACCTCGTGGACGGGGCGCGTATGCTGGGACTTTTCGGCGACGTGGCGACGGAGCTGCTTATCAGACACGACGGCGACGAGGGACTGTTCCGCGCATACGACAGCGTGGAGTTTCTGGCGCCCGTGTTTGCGGGAGACTACATAGAAGCTGAGGGCGAAATCACCGCCGTAGGCAAAACGTCGCGCAAAATGAAGTTCGAGGCGCGCAAAGTCATTGCTCCGCGTCCCGACGTAAACGACTCCGCATGCGACGTCCTTGACACGCCCGTAGTCGTGTGCCGCGCAACGGGCACCTGCGTGGTGCCCGCCGACAAGCAGAGAAAAAACGCCGACTGAACGGGAGGTCACGGATTTGGAAAAATTGATTTTAACCGCCGCCATCTGCGGAGCGGAGGTAACAAAGCATAACAATCCCGCAGTGCCCTACACCGTGGAGGAAATTGCGCGCGAGGCAAAATCGGCTTATGACGCGGGCGCGGCGATAATACATCTGCATGTAAGAGAGGACGACGGAACCCCCACTCAAAGCGAAAAGAGGTTTGCGCAGTGCATGGAGGCAATCAGAAGGGAGTGCCCCGACGTCATCATTCAGCCCTCCACGGGCGGCGCGGTGGGCATGACCGACGAGGAACGGCTGCAGCCCCTTGCGCTCAACCCGGAAATGGCGACGCTGGACTGCGGAACGTGCAACTTCGGCGGAGACGACATTTTCGTCAACACGGAAAACACGATTATCAACTTCGCAAGGCGGATGTCGGAAAAAGGCGTCAAGCCGGAATGCGAGGTTTTCGACAAGGGCATGGTGGATATGGCGCTGAGGCTTGCGGCAAAGAACATAATCCCCTCCCCTCTCCACTTCAATTTCGTTATGGGCGTAAACGGCGGAATTGCCGCAACGCACACAAATCTGTTGTTTCTTGTCAACAGCCTGCCTTCGGACGCGACGTTTACCGTGTCGGGCACGGGCAGATCCCAGCTGTCTATGGCGGCAATGTCCGTGCTTTTGGGCGGTCACGTCAGAGTGGGCTTCGAGGACAACGTTTATCTTTCTAAGGGCGTCCTCTTGAAAAGCAACGGCGAAATGGTGGAAAAAATCGTCCGAATCGCAAGGGAGCTTGGCAGGGATATCGCTTCGCCCGACGAGGCGCGCAAAATTCTCGGCATAACCAAAAAAATATAATCAAGGGAGACAAATATATGGAAGTCAAAGGAAACAAATACGGCACGCACCGCGTAATCGAGCCTAAGGGAGTGCTTACGCAGGCGGCGCTCAAAATCGACAACAGCTTCGACACCGTCTATTCCAACGAAATCGTGTGCGACGTGACCAGCTTAAACATAGACTCCGCGTCCTTTACGCAAATAGAAAACGAATGCGGCGGCGACGCGAACAAAATCGCAAGGCGCATCGAGCAAATCGTTGCCGAGCGCGGCAAAATGCAAAACCCGGTCACGGGCAGCGGTGGCATGTTTATCGGCAAGGTCGCGCATATAGGCAAGGATCTGACAAACACCGGCCTTAAAGCGGGCGACAAAATAGCTTCGCTGGTGTCCCTCTCGCTCACGCCTTTGAAAATAGAAAAAATCCTCGCCGTCCACCCTGAAATCGACCGTGTGGACGTGGTTGCCAAAGCAGTTCTGTTTGAAAGCGGAATTTACGCCAAGCTGCCCGACGACATGCCGGAAAATTTGGCTCTCGCGGCGCTGGACGTCGCAGGCGCGCCCGCGCAGACGGCAAGGCTTGTCAAGGAGGGCGATTCGGTGCTGGTGCTGGGAGCTGCTGGCAAGTCCGGCGTGCTTGTGTGCTACGAGGCAAAAAAGCGCGCGGGCAAAAACGGCAACGTGGTAGGCGTGGTTATCTGCGAGGAGGACAAGCAAAAGGTTGAAAAGCTGGGCGTTGTCGACAAAGCAATCGTCGCGTCGGCGGCAAACCCCGTCGAAGTTCTCGAAAAAACCGTCGCAGCAAACGGAGGAAAGGAGTTCGACCTGTCCATAAACTGCGTAAACGTGCCCAACACCGAAATGGCGGCTATTTTGCCCGTAAGGGAAAACGGCACGGTTTATTTCTTCTCCATGGCAACCAGCTTCACCAAATCCGCGCTGGGAGCCGAGGGCGTCGGCAAGGACGTAAATATGATTATCGGCAACGGCTACTGCAAGGGACACGCCGAGCTGACCTTAAACGAGCTGCGCGAAAGCAAGGCGCTGCGCGAGCTTTTCGAAAAAACCTACGCTTGACAAGGACGGAAAAAGTATGGAAACAAAAAACAAGCTTTTCGCCGACGTTGCCCAAAAGGATTGGAACGATTGGCGCTGGCAGGTCCGCAACCGTATCGAAACGCTTGACGACCTGAAAAAATACATAAAGCTCACCCCTCAGGAGGAGGAGGGCGTCGCCCGCTGTCTGGAAAGCCTGCGCATGGCGATAACCCCCTATTATCTCTCGCTGATTGACCTCGACAACCCCTTCGACCCCGTGCGTCTTCAGGCAGTGCCCACCGCAAAAGAGCTGCACCGCTCCGACGCCGACCTGCTCGACCCGCTGCACGAGGACACCGACAGCCCCGTGCCCGGTCTCACGCACCGTTATCCCGACCGCGTGCTCATGCTGGTCACCGACCAATGCTCCATGTACTGCCGTCATTGCACGCGCCGTCGCTTTGCGGGACAAAAGGACTGCGAGGTTCAGACAAACAGAATTGACAAATATATCGAATACGTTGCCGCTCACCCCGAGGTCAGAGACGTGCTGCTGTCCGGCGGCGACGCCCTGCTGCTGTCCGACGAAAAGCTCGAGGGCATTATCAGACGTCTGCGCGCAATCGAGCACGTTGAAATCATACGTATCGGCAGCCGCACCCCCGTCGTCATGCCGCAGCGTATCACACCCGAGCTGTGCGCAATGCTCAAAAAATATCACCCCGTCTGGCTCAACACGCACTTCAACCACCCCGACGAAATCACGCCGGAGTCCCGCCGCGCCTGCGAAATGCTTGCCGACGCGGGTATCCCTCTCGGCAACCAGAGCGTGCTGCTTGCAGGCGTCAACGACTGCGTTCACGTCATGAAAAGGCTGGTTCACGAGCTGGTGAAGATTAGAGTCAGACCTTATTACATCTATCAATGCGATTTGAGCATGGGGCTGGAGCACTTCCGCACGCCCGTATCCAAGGGCATTGAAATCATCGAAGGGCTGCGCGGACACACCAGCGGCTTTGCCGTGCCCACCTTTGTCGTAGACGCTCCCGGCGGCGGCGGAAAAATACCCGTAATGCCCGAGTATCTCATTTCCATGTCGCCGGACAAGGTGATTTTGAGAAACTTCGAGGGAGTCATCACCACCTACAGCCAGCCCAAGCACTATGACAACGTCTGCCATTGCCCCGACTGCACCGCAGAAGAAAAGAAAAAGCTCATAGGCGTCGCCGGTCTCGAACAGGGGCAGGCTCTCTCGCTCGAGCCTACGGGTCTATTAAGAAACGACAGACACGGCAAGGAGGCTTAAATGAAAAGCAAATTGGGACTTGACAAAACAGTCATAGCCAAAGCGAGACATTTCGCTCACAATATTGCCGCCGACACGCAAAACTTCATTGACCTGCACACAACCGTCGCGGTGGAGCGCACCGTTCTCAGGCTGCTTGGCGTAAACGGCGTGGACGCCAACGAGGTGCCTATGCCAAACGTGGTCGTCGACCACATGACAAGCCGCGGACTGCTCGCGCACGGAGCGGCAATCGCCGTGGGCAGCGCAACTGCGCACAGCGGCAAGGCTCCGCAAAGGATTGCCGAAGACATAGCGGCTGGTCAACTGGATCTGGCAAAAATCCCCCTTGTTTCACCCGAACAGGCGCGCGCGGCTCTTGCGCCTTACGTCATAAAATCGGTCAAGAAAATCAACGGCAACGTAAGAAAGCGCAAAAAATTTCTCAAGGAATACGGCGACAAAAAAGGTCCTTATCTTTACATAATCGTCGCTACGGGCAATATTTACGAGGACATCGTCCAAGCCAAAGCAGCCGCCAAGCAGGGCGCCGACATAATCGCCGTGATAAGAACCACGGGGCAAAGCCTTTTGGACTACGTTCCCTTCGGCGCAACAACGGAGGGCTTCGGCGGAACCTACGCCACGCAGGAGAATTTCCGTCTCATGCGCGCGGCTCTCGACGAGGTGGGCGCGGAGCAAAAACGCTATATTCGTCTGTGCAACTACTGCTCGGGACTGTGTATGCCGGAAATCGCGGCTATGGGCGCTCTCGAAAGACTGGACGTCATGCTCAACGACGCGCTTTACGGAATTCTTTTCCGCGACATAAACATGAAGCGCACAATAGTCGACCAGTTTTTCTCCAGAGTGATAAACGGTTATGCCGGAGTGATTATCAACACGGGCGAGGACAACTACCTGACAACCGCAGACGCGGTAAAAGAAGCCCACACCGTGCTTGCCTCCCAGTTTCTCAACGAGCAGTTCGCCGCTTTTGCCGGCATTCCCGAAGAACAAATGGGCTTGGGACACGCCTTTGAAATAGATCCCTCCGTCAAAAACGGTTTTCTGATGGAGCTGGCTCAGGCGCAGATGGCGCGCGAAATCTTTCCCAAAGCGCCTCTCAAATACATGCCCCCCACAAAATACATGACGGGAAACATCTTTCGCGGGCACATACAGGACGCGCTGTTCAACATCGTCACAATCACCACCGACCAGAAGCTGCACCTGCTCGGCATGATGACGGAGGCTCTGCACACCCCCTTTATGTCCGACCGCGCGCTGGCGATAGAAAACGCGCAGTATGTTTTCAACACTATGGCGGACTTCGGAAAGGAAATTCAGTTCAAAAAAGACGGCTTCATTCAGAAGCGCGCGCAAAGCGTGCTTTCCCAAACGCTGTCTCTGCTTGAGGAACTCGAGCGCAACACCCTTTTCACGTCTCTCTCGCGCGGCGTTTTCGCGGATATAAAGCGTCCGCCGGACGGCGGCAAGGGACTGGACGGCGTCGTGGCTAAGGAAACGGATTATTTCAACCCCTTCATCGAAATATTCCTCAAAGACAAAAACACGGGCAAGGAGGAAAACAAATGAGCGGCGGACTTTACAATACCTCCAACAAAAAAATCGACACAACGAAAAATCTCAGGGAGCTGCGCCCCTACGGCGACACAATGAACGACGGAAAGGTGCAGATGAGCTTTACGCTGCCCGTAAAAAACGACGACAAGGGGCAGGAGGCGGCTATTCAGCTGGCAAAAAAAATGGGGCTCAACGAGCCGTCCGTCGCGTGCGCAAAAACGCTTGACGAGGAGTTTACCTTTTATATAATTTACGGAGAATGCGCTTTTTCGGTCGACTACACGGCAATAAACGTGCAGACGGTGGACAACGACGTCATGAGCATGGAGCAGACGGACGATTTTATACGGGAAAACTTCGGACGCAAGCTGGTTGTTCTCGGCGCCTCCACCGGCACAGACGCGCACACTGTGGGTATAGACGCCATAATGAACCGCAAGGGCTTTGCCGGGCACTACGGTCTCGAGCGCTACGACATGATAGAAGCAATAAATCTCGGCAGTCAGGTGCCCAACGAGGAATTTATCGCCAAAGCAAAGGAGCTTAAGGCGGATATTCTGCTGGTCAGCCAGACAGTCACGCAGAAAGGAATACATATCGAAAACCTAACAAACCTTGTGGAGCTTATGGAAGCCGAACACCTGCGCGACAAGGTGGTGCTCTGCTGCGGCGGCGCGAGAATCACTCACGAGCTTGCCAAGGAGCTGGGCTACGACGCGGGCTTCGGACCGGGCAAATACGCCGACGACGTGATTTCATTCGCTGTGAACGAAATGCTCAGGCGCGGCATGAAATAAATCAAAGGAGACAAAAAATGAAAAGCAAACTCACAACGCCAAATGAGTTCGCCGCACTGATAAACGACGGCGACGAAATCATGTACGGCGGCTTTCTGGGAGTGGGCACTCCCGACTCCGTTGTGGACGCCATTGCCCGAAAGGGAGTAAAAGACCTAACGGTTATCGGCAACGACACCTCCGTCCCCAACAGGGGAATAGCCAAGCTCATCGAGCGCAAAATGGTCAAAAAGGTCATAACCTCGCACGTTGGCACAAACCCCGAAACGGGCGCGCAGATGACTGCCGGCACGCTGGAGGTATGTCTCGTGCCGCAGGGCACCCTCATTGAACGCATAAGAGCGGGCGGCTTCGGATTGGGCGGCATACTCACGCCTACGGGAGTGGGCACCGAGGTGGCTGTCGGCAAGCAGGTGATAAACGTAAACGGCAAGGATTATCTTCTGGAGCTTCCTCTCCGTGCGAGAATAGGAATTATTCGCGGCTCGGTGGTTGACGAGCACGGAAACGTATATTACAAAGGCACAACCCGTAATTTCAACCCGCTGGTGGCAATGGCGTGCGACATCGTGGTCGTGGAGGCGGAAAAGCTGGTCAAAGCGGGAGAAATCGAGCCGGAGCATATCATGACGCCCGGCATACTCGTAGACTATATAATTGCTGAGGGAGAGAAAAAATGAGCGACGTCAAGGAAATTATCGCAAGACGCGCCGCGCGCGAGCTGCACGACGGCGACATAGTAAATCTGGGCATAGGACTGCCCACTCTCGTCACCGACTACCTCGATTCGGACATAGAAGTCATTCTTCAGTCGGAAAACGGAATTCTCGGCATGAAAGGCGCAGCCGAGCCGCACGAGGTCAACCCCGACGTGACCAACGCCGGAGGCTCCCACGTAACCGTGCACAGCTTCGCAAGCTTTTTCGACTCGGCGACCTCCTTCGGCTTCATCAGAGGAGGACACGTGGACGTAACCATACTGGGCGCGCTGCAGGTTGACAAGGACGGCTCGCTTGCAAGCCACATCGTTCCCGGCAAAATGGTGCCCGGCATGGGCGGAGCCATGGATCTCGTGGCTGGCGCGAAAAACGTCATCGTGGTCATGACGCACACCGCCAAGGGCGACGCTCCCAAAATTCTCGAAAAATGCACGCTTCCGCTCACCGCATACAAAAAGGTCAACCGCATTATCACCGAGCTTGCGGTAATAGACGTAACGCAAAACGGTCTGGTGCTTAAAGAAATAAACAAAGACACGACCGTAGACAACGTCGTGAAACTGACTCAGGCAAAGCTGATAATCCCCGACAAAGTTGAAACATTTTAAAAGTCAAGCTGAGACTTAAATCCGAACAAATCAAAAAAGACAGGCTCAAAGCCTGTCTTTTTTTGTTGAGAATTTACATCCAGCCCTCGCCCTGTCCGTAGGTCACAAACAGAGACATCAGACTGTTGACGTTGCCGCCCAAAGCCTGACCGCTTTGAATAATTTCGCACAATCTCTGTCCGTCCGCAAGCTCGTAGCCTTCGGCAAACGCCTTGAGCATTGCCGCCCCTATCGCCGCCTGGTCGGTCGAGCCGTTCAAAAGCTTTACAAACTCCTCCACAGGGCTGTATTGACCGATAGGGAACAGGAAAGAGCCGCTCTGCACTCTGGGGTCTGCGGAAAACCAGGTATATTCCCTTGTTCCGCTCACAACCTTGTCGCCGTCCTTAAAGGTGTACTTAAAGCGCGAGGTATTGTTCTTGTCGCTCCAATCCCCGTCGATGGGCTTCATCATAACGGCAAAATTCAGAGTTTCGACGTTGTTTGTCTTTTTGAGCATGCTGTAACCGAAATTTTGTATGCTTGACTGAGCCGTCGTCTTAAGCGCGGAAGCAACTCCGCTCACGCCCCAAGCTGTGAACCAGGCCTCGTCTCCTCTCACCCAGTTGTTGATTTTGGTGTTTTCGATATAAAGCTCGGGGTTTTGCCCTTCGGAAACGTCCTGTCCGTTGTCCTCGAGATGAATTGCCGCGCCGCTGCTTGCTCTCAAATCGCAGCCTATGATATTCACCCTTGCCGTCGTATGTCCGTAAATGCTGTTCGCCCAGCACTGGTCGGCAAAGCTGTCGGTTATGTCGACCTGCCGTTGAACCGTCGATGAGGACAGATAATACGCTATGTTGAGATTGTGCGCGTAAACATTGTTTATTTCGGCGCTCGAATCTCTTGTCATAATACCCGCGTGTCCGCCGCTGTAAATTGCGATTTCGTCTTCGGTGCCGCCCTTCAGCTCGCTGTTGCCTATGATGTGCAAATCGTTATACGTCGTTTTGACGTCGGCTTCCGCTATGCTTGCGGCATCGTTGTAAACCACAAACAGGGATATCTGAATATTCTGAACGTCATAAGGAGCAATTCCGTGCGGCTCCGCCTGACCGCTGTTGCCGTCGGAATTCAGAGTGGCCTTGCGTCTGTAAACCCTTGGCACCAGCAAATCGCCCTTTTCGTCCGTTTTGCTTGCGTCTACGGTGAAGAAATTGCCGTTTACCGTCAGGCTGTCGTTGCTTTTCACGACTCTGTAATATACGCTGCCGTCCTTAGTGCCGTCGGGCTGACTGCGATAATTGGCATAGTTGATTGCGGTTCCGTCGGCGTTTTTCTGGTCGGCGTCCAAAGCGGCGAAAATATCGCCGTGGATATTGATTGTATGGACGCTCACATCGGCAAAAGCCTGTTTAAGCCCCGCATTGTCGTATACGTTTACGCCGTCGTTGAGTCTGAACTCGAAAACGGCGGTATAGTCGCTTGCGTTTTCGTTTTGATCCTTAGTCAGATATTTCGGTCTCAAAGACAAAATCAGTTCTGTTTTTGAGCTAAGATCGACGTTGGGTTTCCAATCGAGATAATAATTGCCGTCATCGTTTACTCTCATGGTGAAATAATCCGTAGCAAGGACAGGCGCGCCGTCCGCGCTTACAAGCTCGTAGGTTATTTCGACGGAAGCTGCTTTAAGCGTCGTGCCTTTTGAAATCAGCTCCGTATCCAACACAAAATCGCTCTTGACGCCCACGTTGTAAACGCCCTCTTTTTTCAGAAACACGCTGTCGGAGCTTGTGTTTTTCTTAAAAGCCTCGATGCTGTCGCCGACCTTAAAGGTTGAAACGGAATAAACGAACTTTGCGTTTATTTGTACGTTTTTATCGGTAGGTATAGTAATGGAATCTGTTGCCTTAAGCACCGTAAGCTCGTTGTCGCCGTCTCCGCTCACGGAATAATACTCGCCTGTTTTATCCGTAAACGCGTAGTCGCTGAAGCGGTAAGTGGTGCCGACAAAGAAAATATAATACGTCGTCTGATTTTGAGGATTGTCCCCTATCGTTTCGCGTATAAGCTTTCCGTCGCTGTCGATGTATTCCATTTCGCTGTCGAAAACAATATCCACAGCGAATTGTCCCAGCTCGACCCTTCTGCCCCTCTCGTCAACCGCCGTCACATAAAGCGTGTGCGTGCCGGGCGTAAGAATAATCGTGGTTGAATTGAGAGAGTACGTCGCAACTCCGCCTGCAACCGCCGCGCGCGAAATCAGAGCGTTTGCCGAGTCGAATCTGACCTCGTAATAGTTTGCATTGGAATCTGCGTCCCACGTCCAGACGTAGTTCACTCCGTTTACTTCATAAGCGCCTATTTCGGGCAGAGCTGCAAACTGCGCGTATACGCTGACGAAGGAATCGATTGCGCTGTTGACAAAGGAATCGCTCTTGTATTCCGCCGCAACCGTCCAGCCGGCGAAAGCAAAATCGTTTTTAACGGGATTTGCGGGAAGCGTTACACTGCCCTCTTGTACGGCAGCCGCGCCAAGCAGGACACCGTCTGTGTTTCTGAACCAGACGTACAAAACGTCCGCGTCGAAATCAACCGGAGTTTCCTCCGAGGGTATTCCTCCGGCAACCGTATAAAATGTGACGGTATGTCTGCCTTTAGTAAGAGAACGCACTTCAAAACTCGTGCCGCTTGCAAGCGTGAAATTACGCGAGTCGTCCAGCTTGAACCAGTATTCGTCAATTCCGTCTATCGCGTCCCAGCTTATTGTCGCCGTTTCGGCGTTGAAAACAACGGAACCGGGAGCAAGCGGTCTTTCCTTCCACTGCGCGTAAACCGTCGTCGATTCGGTTATGCCGTTGGGAACAAACTCGTTTTCTCCCGCCTCGTCGGTTGTCCATTTGTCAAAGACGTAACCCGTCTTTTCGGGATTCTGCGGCAGCAGCACAGAGCCGTCGCTCACAACCTGCGTCGTATATTTTTCTCCGTCCACGAAAAAGGTCACGGTCAAGGTGTCCTCGCGGATGACTACGTAAGTAAAGTCAAATTCCGCTTTTTCGGATTTGAGCGCTTCTCCGCCGATCTCGTTTACCGAAACGGTCACTATTTCGACGGTATAAGACGTTTTTTCCGTCAGCCCCGAGGGCAGCTCGAAATAATAACTGCTTTGTCCTTCCGCAAAATTTATTGTCGTTTCCGTTCCCTCAAAAGTCACCACAAAGCTTGCAGCGTCGTTTCCCGTATAAGTCCACTCTATCCTCTGAGTGTCCGGCTTGTAGGAAGGAGCGACCTTTTGGGGCAGCTTTTTGAATTGCGCGTAAACGCTCACGCTTTGTTCAAGGTTTGAGTTGACGAAAGCTTCGTTGCCCTCTCTGTCCGTCGTCCAGCCGGCAAAAGCGTAGCCGCTGACAACGGGAGCAGTCGGCAATACGACGCAGTCGTCTTTTATCTCCACTATTCTGTAAATTTCTTCGTCCACATAAAAGCTGACATATTGCTTAGGCTGTTCGCGGTTTACCGAAAAGGACAGATTTGCCGTCTGGGAAGAATACTTATTCTCCTTTGCGGTCACCTTGAAGGTATGCGTGCCGTTCAATATATTGTCGGGCAGGCTGTAGGTCGTGTTGACGACAAGCTGCTCCGAATTGTTGTCAAGCTGTATAAGATAGCCCGTAGCCCCGGCGACAGCAGACCACGAAATGGTGTGCGTGTCGGCGTCGTAGGCAAGATTGACGGGCATGGCGGGAAGCTTGTGCCACTTGGCGTAAACAATCACGTTCTGCGTGTAAGCTCCTGCAGGGTCGAAGACATTGAGTCCCGCCTGGTCGGTCGTCCACGCCTCCAGCACGAAGCCGTCCTTCGACAGCTCGAGCAAGGTCATATCCGGCTTGATTTCCGCCTCGCCCACAGTTATGTATTTTTCCGCATTGTCGTCCGTTTCGTGCTTGGGATTGAGGTCCTTGTAAATAACCTTTACCGCAGGGTCCTCGCATGCGGCAAAAACGAAAACGGAAACAAGCAGAACGGCAATCATAAATATAGCCGCAAGTTTTTTGTTTTTCATTCTTATCTCCTTTTTGTTTGTATTTTATCTATATTAAGGCGGCTTGAACCGCTCTTGTATTTCAACCGAACACCGGTCCGTCCACGTCGGACGGCTTGTCGCCGTCGAGGTCGTTGAAGTAATACAGCTTGTCCGAAAGGTTGGAGCCGTCGGTTGTTCTTACGGTAATTATCGCATTTACGGATTTGTAAAAGGTAAGCCAGCCGTTTGCGGACAAGGTAACATACTGCTTTGCCGAATCGGGCACGGAAAGGCTGTACGACAGGCTTTCCTTGCCGAAGGTGGCTTCGGACGAGAGAGTTATCATGTCGGAAAGCAGCACGGTGACAAACCCTTCCTCTCCTATTTCGGGAGAAGACATCATTTTTTTGCCGTCCGCGCCCGGCTCGACGTCAAAGCGCAGCTCGGTAGCCAGCACCGTGCCGCTGCCCGACGCCTGCGTCCCGTAAATACCTACCAGAATAACTCCGGCGACGGCAAAGAAAAGTATAACAAACAAAACTATCTTTTTGCTCATAAAATCTCCTCCCGTCAGAATTCTATGCGCTCGAAAAGGCATTTCATATTGAGATTGAACAGATAAAACCTAATCGCAACGAAGCAAAGAGCCGCCGCAAGGGTGATAAACTGGCTCCACACTCCCAAAAACAGATAGAGCACAGCCGACGCCCCGCCGAACAGCACGGCGGTGACAAGCCCGATTACGATAGACGCAGAGACGTTTTTGTTGTTCTGAAAATGCCCCGTCGAAGCGAATTCCCTAAGCTGCGGATTTTTTATATCCAGCTCCAGCGACCACAAAATGTGGCCGAAGTTTACGAACAGATAACACAGCACCAAAAATACCGCGTCCTCCGCCGCCAGCGAGCCGAAAGCAAACATAAGCGCGGAGGTGACTATGATAATCGCCGAGGATATGACCACGTTTGACACCATCTTCGCAAACGCTATTTTGTAGGTGCGTCCCGGCGCGGTCTTTAGCAGCACGAACTCGCCGCCCTCCTCCGAAAGCGCAGTCGCCGCGTGGGAGTTGCTTGCCGTTACAAACGCAAGCCCGATCAGCATATTGACGCCGAAAACAAGCGCGTCGCCTCTGCCGCTAAGCTCTATGGAAGCGAAAATATGATTGACAGTGTACATAAGGAACGGCATGACGAACAAAAGGAGGTAGTTGTTAAGCACCTTTCCTATGTTGCGTCTGGCGAGAGTAAGCTCCTTGAACAAAAACGCGCCGAATTCGCCCTTTGTTTTATATTCCGTTTTGTGCTTTTTTTCCACCGCGTTTTCGCTGCTCGTCGCAACCATACGGAAGAACAGCGGACGCGCGAGAAAGTAATTGCATACGAGAAGCAACGCCATAAGCAGCAGCAAAAACAGCCAGTTGAGCCACAAATTTTTAAGGAACAATATGTCCGCGACAAAGGTGTAGAACAACGCAAACCTGTTGGAGTTGACGATTACTTTGACAATGCCGTTTATTATCGTGTTGTATATGGCGACAATTCTCAGCGGCTTGGGCACCTTTACGAGCAGCGAAGTAAGCCCCAAGAAAAGCAGCACGGCGACAGCCACAAGCAAAACAGCATAAACAATAGGAAAGCGCCTGAAAAACTTTGAAAGGTACATTACGGGTATGCACAGCAAAGCCGAAATCAGCACGGTAAGCGCGGGCAGAACAAAAATCATCAGCGCCGAATTGACGAAAAACCACGCGGAAACGGGCGTCAGAAATCCGAAAGCCAAAAACAGCGGCAGCAGGAAAAACAGCGATTTGGAAAACTCTCCTATGTAAAACACCGCAAGCTTGCTGTAAAAAACCTCCGAATGCCTTGCGGGAAACGCAAACAAAATCGCGTTGTCGCTGCTGTCGTAAAGCGCCCGCTTCAAGCCTGCGGTGGTGACTGCAATCCCCACGAATTGGGACAGCGCCAGAACGAACAGCAGAAAATCCTTCGTTACCGGTAGGTTTACGATATATTTGAGCAGATAAAGCACGCCGAACATAACGAGAGCGCACACGGCGAAAACTCCCGTCTTGACGGCAATTTTTCCAATCAAAGCTTTTTTGCTTTTGTACCTGTATCTGTTGTCCAGCTGGAGCAGAACAAGCGTTTTCAATCTGTTGAACATTTTACCTTCCCGTCAATCGGCTTTCCCTCCACCGTTTTTCCGGGAACCGTATACATCTGGTCTTCTGAAAAACCGTAATTCAT
>URVX01000011.1 GCA_900551395.1 uncultured Subdoligranulum sp.
AAATGCATGTCGGAGGCGGAAAAAGCAGGTTCCGCCGTACCCGTACTGCCGTCGACGGACAGCGTTTATTGCGACGGAAATCCCGCACGCAGAGAAAAAATTTTTCTCGCGCAGACGCCTCAGACCTTTGATCTGCAAAAAATTAGAAAAGCGTACCTTGACGCAGACGCAGACGCAACAGACGACGGAGCGGTTTTTTTCGGCAGCTTCGGCGAGTTGAATTTCGTCGAGGGGGAAAGCTCGAACAAAAAGATAACTTTTTCCCACGACCTGCCCGACATCCGCGTAGGCTGCGGGTTTGACCTGCACACGCTTAAAAGAGGCAGAAAGCTGATTTTGGGCGGGACGGAAATCCCTTTTGAAATGGGACTCGAGGGGCACTCCGACGCGGACGCGCTGCTGCACGCGATTACCGACGCGACGCTGTGCGCTGCGGGAGAAAGGGACATAGGCTGTATTTTCCCCGACACAGACGTCACCTGCAAGGACGCGGACAGCAGGCTGTTTTTAAACGAAGCGGCTAAAAGGGCACGGCAAAAGGGCTTTGAAATACTGTTCTGCGGAGCGGTCGTGATAGCGCAAAAGCCCAAGCTCACGCCTTATATACCCGACATCAGAGCGGCAGTCGCAAAAATCCTGGGCGTAAACGCAGAGCTTGTAAACATCTCGGCGAAAACCGCGGAAAAACAGGGAACGATAGGCGAGGGCAAAGCCATAGCCTGCGAGGCGACGATCACCCTGATGAAAATGGGATAAGAACGCGAATTGGATTTCAGACCGCGGGATTTCCGCAAAGCAAAACCGAACACGGTTCGGATGCCTATGCGAAAAACGCTTCACTTCGCATAATTTTATCAGCTAACAATTTAAAATTCAAAAAAACAGCCGGTCAACAAGACCGGCTGTTTTTAGCTTAATAAATATTATTCGCTATTATTCGCTTTAAACAAACTCACTTGCCGCAGCTTTCGTGTCCGCAGCCGTGTTCTCCGCAAGTATGCCCCTCTCCGTGCTCGTGGTGATGAGAGCAGTTGGCTTCGGTGGCGAAAACGAGAGTTCCGTCGAGAAGCTCGCGCACGCGCGCGTCCGCGTCGCCGGATACGCCCGCAAACACCTTTATGCCGGAGTCGGCAAGTGCGTTTACTGCGCCGCCGCCGATACCGCCGCAAATCAACGCTTCAACGCCTCTGTCCGCGAGAAAAGCTGCAAGCGCGCCGTGCCCGCTGCCGTTGGTGGCAACGGTCTGCGCATTTACGATTTGCTTGTCGTTCACTTCGTAAATCCTGAAATATTCCGTATGCCCGAAATGCTGAAAAACCTTTCCGTCTTCAAAAGTAACCGCAATTTTCATTTTTAAACTCCTTCGGATAAATATATTTGTTAATGTACGTCAGTTTTATTTTGCCGTCACAGAACGCGTCTGTTTTCCAACGCCTGAACCAGCGTGGCTCTGTCGGCGTACTCCAGCTCGCTGCCCACGCTCACACCCTGCGCGGGACGCGTGACCTTGACTCCGAGCGGCTTTAAAATGCGCGCAAGATACATCGCCGTAGCTTCTCCCTCCACGTTTGGATTGGTGGCAACAATAACTTCTCGGACATCGGGCGTAATCCTTTTGAGCAGCTCCTTTATCCGCAGTTGGTCGGGACCTATCCCCTCCAGCGGACTGAGCACGCCTCCCAAAATGTGATACACTCCCTCGTATTCGCCCAGCTTCTCCAAAGCGAAAACGTCCTTGGCGTCCTTGACTACGCAGATAACGCCGTTGTCACGCCTTCTGCAAATCTCGCACGGGTCGCAGTCCGCCTGCGTGAAATTGCCGCACACCGAGCAATACCTGACGTTTTTTTTCGTGTCAAGCAAAACCCGGGCGAACTCCTCCACCTCGCCCTCGCTCATATCGAGGATTTTCAAAGCGTAACGCTGCGCCGTCTTGCCGCCCACTGCGGGCAGCTTGCTGAACTGGTTTATCAGACGCGCAATAGGGTCGATAAATTCCTTCAAATTAAATCATGCCCCCGAACATACCCATTTTTTCCTCGTATTCCTCGTCGGCTACGGCGTATGCGTCGTTGATTGCCGCAACGATGAGATCCTCGAGCATTTCCACGTCGTCGGGATCGACCGCCTTGGGGTCTATGGTTATCTTGGAAATGACCTTTTTGCCGTTGCACACGACCTTTACCATTCCGCCGCCGCTTTCGCCCTCGATTTCCATTTCCTCCAGCTCCTTCTGCGCGTCCGCAAGCTTTTGCTGCATCATTTGCGCCTGCTTCATCATTGCCTGCATGTTTCCGCCGCCGAAGCCGCCCTTGAATCCTGCCATAATTTAAAATCTCCTTTCCTTTTATTCCTTGTATACGACGTCAGTCGTTTACGATAAATTCGCTGTTTCCCGCAAGCCTGCGAAACGCCTCCACCGTCTCCTCCGCGTCTCCGCGCTTGTCGCGCAGCTTTAAAACCAGCTTCAACGGAGCGCAGGCGGAAAGCAGCTTTTGCAGCTTTTCCGTATTCTGCTTCTGCCCCAACAGATTGAGCTGTCCTTGCGTAAGCCCCAGCACCAGCTCGCCGTTTAAGATATAGCAATCCGACACTTCGGTGCAAACGGTGGAAAAAATCGGCTCGTCCAAAGAATGCACCTCGCGCAGCACGCTTGCCCACACTCGGCGCGCGGCGTTGTAGTCCTTGACGCCTGCGGCGGGCAGAGAAAACTCCGTCTGGGGCGACGCGTTGTCGGCGCGCCTTTTCTCCGCCGTCTGCGCGGAAAATTGCACAGAAGCGGGGCTTGACGAAGCGGGAGCGGAATTTGACGCCTGTCTTTTTTCCAGCTGTCTCAACCTCTTATCCAGAGAATCCCCGTCAACCTCGCCGGTGGAATTGGCAACCTTTATCGCCGTAGCCTCGAAAAGAATACGCGGATTCAGCGCATATCTCAAATCGCCGTCAATCCGTCCGAAAATCTCCGCCGCGTACAAGAGTTTTTTGACAGACGCGTCTTTAGCGCACTCCTCGAGCAGGGAATACATGTTTTCCGGCACGTTCAGCAACTTTCGCGGAGCGGCGCACAGCTTGATTATCGCCATGTCCCTGAACTGCTTTGCGACGTCCCTTGCCAGAAGATTTACGCTTTTGCCCTCCCGCACGACCTTGTCCGTCAGCTCGAGAAAAGCCGCAATATCGGCGTTAAGTATAAAAGAAGCGAGCTTGTTGACCGTGCGGCCGTCGTTTGCGCCCAGCACGTCAAGCACGTCCTCATAGGTCATTTGCCTGTCGCCGCAAAAAGCAAGGCACCTGTCCGCAACCGAAAGCGCGTCGCGCGCGGAGCCCTCTCCGGCAACGGCAATGGCATTGAGCGCTTCGGGCGTGAAGCTTTTGCCCGCCTTTGTCAGTATGTCGCCCACAAGCGTCTCCAATTTTTCGACGCCCACAAGCCTGAAATCGAAACGCATGCAGCGGGACAAAATGGTTTGCGGAATTTTGTACGCCTCCGTAGTGCAAAGGATAAAGACCGCGTGCGCGGGCGGCTCCTCCAGCGTTTTCAGAAACGCGTTGAAAGCGCTCTGCGAAAGCATATGCACTTCGTCAATGATATAAACCTTGTATTTCGACGAGCTCGGCGCGTACTGCACCTTTTCCTTTATGTCGCGGATATATTCCACGCCGTTGTTGGACGCCGCGTCAAGCTCGACGATATCCATGCCGCTGTCAAGACAGCTGCGGCACTTCATGCACGGATTTCCGTCAACGGGGTTTTCGCAGTTGATTGCGCGCGAAAACACCTTAGCGGCGGTCGTCTTGCCCGTCCCCCGCGTGCCGGTAAAAAGATAAGCGTGGCTTATCTGTCCCGATTTTATCTGATTTTTGAGCGTTGTCACCACAAAATCCTGCCCGACCATTTCGTCAAAGGTCTGAGGTCTGTATCTGCGATATAGCGCAAGATAGCTCATTTTATTTCTCCTGTAACTTTTTTCTCGCGCGCTGCAGCGCGCCGTCCACAGCCTTGACGGTTTTGCCGCATCGCTCCGCGATATCCTCGTAAGCGTATCCCTGCATAAACAGATCCGCCGCTCTTTTCTCGAATGCGGACAGTCTCGTGTTGATTTTGTTTTCCAGAGACTGCTGCTGTTCTTTGAGAATAGCGCGCTCGAGCGGGTCGCTGTCAGTGTCCGCCACAGCCTCCGCGACGGCGTCGTTCAACGGGATATAATTGAACAGCGCCTTGTTTTTGTTGCTGCCCGACTGCTTGACCGCCGAAATAACCCTGCGAAGAATACACAGATATGCAAACGCCGCGAAGGAATTGCTTTTGTCGGCGTCGAAATCCTTGATTGCGGTGTAAAGTCCGAGCATCCCCTCCGCAAACAAATCCTCGCGGTCTCCTCCCGCAAGAAAATAGCCGTTGCTGACGGAACGCACGACGCCCTTGTATCTCGAAAACAGCTCCACAAACGCCTGCTCGTCGCCGTCTCTGGCGCTTTTGGCAAGAATCTCGTCATCCGTCCTTCGGTCAGCCGCCATAGTCAGCCCCTTTGCCGCAACGCTTCGTAAACGGCGACGCCGCATGCAACCGACGCGTTAAGCGAATTTATTTTGCCCTTCATTTTAAGAGAAACCGCTCCGTCGCAGTTTTCCCTGACAAGACGGCTCACTCCTCTGTCCTCTCCGCCTACAACCAGAGCAAGAGGACCCTTCAGATTGCATTCGGTTATCTCGCGCCCGTCCATATCGGCGCAAAAAACCCACAGTCCCGCCTTTTTGAGCGTCGCTATCGCGTTGGACAGGTTCGCCACCCGCGCCACCTTTACGTATTGGCTGGCGCCCGCAGAGGTGCGCACCGCCGTATCGTTTACGCTTGCAGCGCGGTTTTTGGGAATAATCACGCCGTGCACTCCCGCGCATTCGCACACGCGGAGTATGCTTCCCAGATTGTGCGGGTCTTCAATTCCGTCAAGAATCACGACAAAGCTGTCCTCGCCGCGTCTCTTTCCCTCGTCCAGTATGTCCTCTATTTCGCAGTAATCGAATTCCGTCGCGCGCGCGATAAAGCCCTGATGCCTTTTTGTCACGCTTTCGCGGTCCAGCACGCTCCTGTCGACAAACTGAATTTTTACGCCTGCGGCGCGCGCCTGCGCCACAATAGGGTGGTTGGTTCCCTTTTCGACCAAAAGAGCGTCTATAGTCGTGCCGGCTCTCAATGCCTCGCCCACCGCGTTTTTGCCTTCTATATTCATGTGATTTGTTCCTCTCCCTTTTCGTAAGCCGCTTCGAGCAAATTTTCAAGCCGCCCGAAATTGCCGGTTACGTACAAAAAGCCAAGCACGGCTTCCAGCCCCGTCGCTTTTTTGTACTGCTCCAAAGTGGCGTTTTTGGCGGGCGTGTTGCTGTGACAGTTGCGCGCACGGCGAAAAACAGTCTTTTCCGTTTGGTCGAAAAAGTCCGTAAGCCTGTCCGCAGCCTCGCTCTGCTCCCTCGCGCTCAACAGCCTGCCCGAAATTTTGTGCAGACCTCCCGCCTTTTTGTCGGAAGTCAAAGCCAGCCTGCTTTTGAGCCACAGCGCGTGCACCGCGTCTCCCACATAAGCAAGCACCAGCGGGTTGAGCCGCAGCGCTCTTTCTTCGGTAATTTGCTTTTCGGATAAATTCATTGCCGTAATGCGTATAGTTTAACACAAAAAAACAAACTTATCAATGCTTTGCGGAAAAAAAGCCCCGCATGCGCGGGGCGTACTTCAATTTTCCGTTTTGTAAGAGCTGCAGCTGCAGCCGTCAAACAGCTTTTTCTCCATTCTGCTGCCCGAAGCCTTTTTGTAACCGAATTTGACGAAAAATCCGACGTTTTGCTCCGCGTTTACATATACGTCCGAGCAGTCGCGGTTGAGCGCCAGAAACTCCGCCATTTTAAGCAGCGCCTCTCCCGTCATTTTTCCGCGCATGTCCTCCTTGACGCCGAGAGCATAAATTTTTATGAAACCGCCGTCCCTTTTCAGGGACACGCAGCCCGCCTTTTCGTCGCCGTCCTTTGCCAGAACGTGCAGGCACAGCCCGCCGTCGTCAAAGACCTCGCCGCCGAAAATATCTTTTCTCAATTCGGTTATTTCTTCAAGCTCCGCCTGTTTCAATTTAAGCATTTTTGTATTTCCCCGTCCGGCTATTTTCTGCCGTACTTCTGCTGCAGACGTGCGAGCGCCTGCTCCAGCCCCGCCTCCTCCTTTGCCTTGCGCTCCTGACGCATAGCCTTGAAATCGCGGCGCTTGTCGTCCTTTGCGCGGGGCTTTCTCTCATCCTTGGGCTTTTTGCCGAAAGGATTGACGGAGGTTTTCATTGTCAGACTTATTTTGTTCTTTTTGGTGTCGACGTCCAGCACCTTTACGTGAACGGTTTCGCCTACGCTCAGAATATCCGAAGGGTGCTTTATGTATCCGTCGGCAATCTGGCTGATGTGCACAAGTCCGTCCTGATGGACGCCGATATCCACAAACACGCCGAAATCGATGACGTTGCGCACCACTCCGTCAAGCTCCATGCCCGGCTTCAAATCCTTTATGTCGAGCAGGTCGCTTCTCAACACGGGTGTGGGCAGACTGTCGCGCACGTCGCGTCCCGGCTTCAAAAGCTCGCTCACGATGTCGTCCAGCGTAAACTCGCCTACGCCCACAAGCTCGGCTACCTTTTGCTTGCCTTCCTTTTCGATAAGCAGCGGCAGCTCCTTGAGCTTGCCTTCCTTGACGTCCTCCACGCCCAGACCGAAATGCCCGAGCAGCTTTTGCACCGCGCCGTAAGCCTCCGGGTGAACGGCGGTGTTGTCCAGCACGTTGGTCCCCTGCGGGATACGCAGAAAGCCAGCGCACTGCTCGAATGCTTTGGCTCCCAGCTTGGAAACCTTGAGCAGCTGACTTCTGTCCGTAAACGGCGTCGTCTTTCTGTATTCGACTATATTCTTCGCAATAGCGGAGTTGAGCCCCGCCACATAGCTCAAAAGGCTGGGGCTTGCCGTATTGAGATCCACGCCCACGCTGTTGACGCAGTCCTCCACCACCCCTTCGAGCACTTCTGTCAGACGTTTTTGCGGCATGTCGTGCTGATACTGCCCCACACCGATGCTTTTGACGTCGATTTTTATCAGCTCGGCAAGAGGGTCCTGAAGCCTGCGCGCTATCGACACCGCGCTGCGCAGCGATACGTCGAACTCGGGAAACTCCTGCGCTCCCAGCTTGCTTGCCGAGTAAACCGACGCGCCCGCTTCGTTGACCACCGCGTAGCACACGCTTCTGTCGCACTCCTTGATTAGGTCGGCGACAAAAATTTCCGCCTCCTTGCTCGCAGTGCCGTTGCCTATCGAAATCACGTCCACGCCGTGTTTTTTTATCATTGCCTTGAGCTTGGCTTTGGCTTCCTCCACGCGGTTTTGCGGAGGGGTGGGATAAACGACGCCCGTGTCCAGCACGTTGCCGGACGGGTCGATGACCGCTATTTTGCAGCCCGTTCTGTAAGCCGGGTCAACCGCAAGTATGGTCTTTCCCTTGAGCGGCGGCTGCATGAGCAGCGGACGCAGGTTGACCTCGAACATTTTTATCGCCTGCTCGTTTGCCATGTCCGTAAGCTCGTTTCTGACCTCGCGCTCGATAGACGGAAAAATCAGCCTGTCGTATGCGTCCTCGGCGGTGGCCTCCAAAAGCCCTCTGAAAATGCCGTCTCCCTTTATGTGGGCGGCTCTGACCTTTGCAAGAGCCGAGTCCCTGTCCTCTGCAATCGAAACCTTGAGACACTCTTCCTTTTCGCCGCGATTGATTGCAAGCACCCTGTGCGCGGGAATTTTGGATATTTTTTCGCTGTGGTCGGCGTACATCTCGTAAACGCGTCCCTCTTCCTTTTCGGGATTGATTTGCTTAGTGGATATTTCCGCTTCGTTTTTGAGAAACTCGCGCAACGTCTTTCTCAGCTCCGCGTCGTCGGAAATCATTTCGGCGATTATATCCGCCGCGCCCTTGATTGCCTGCTCGGCGCTTTCCACGCCCTTTTCGGCGTTTATAAAAGGCTCGGCAAGACCGTTCAAATCCCCGTCGGAAATTTCCTGAGCGTATATAAGGTCTGCAAGAGGCTGAAGCCCCTTTTCTATCGCAACCGACGCGCGGGTTTTTTTCTTCTGCTTGAAGGGACGGTAAACGTCCTCCACCTCCGTGAGCGTCTGCGCGCGCTCCAAAGCCGCCGCGACCTCGTCGGTCATCTTTCCCTGCTCGGTGACGGAATTGAAAACCTCTTCCTTTCTTTTTGCGAGATTGCGCAGATAAGTCAGCCTGTCTGCAAACTCTCTGAGCACCTGGTCGTCGCACGAATTGTGCATTTCCTTTCTGTAACGAGCAATAAAGGGAATGGTGTTCCCCTCGTCAATAAGCGATATGATGTTTACGCTGTGAACTTCCTGCAAATTAAATTCAGTTGCCAATTGTTTCGCTAAATCCATATTGTCTCCGTAGGAGGGCAATTCGCCCGAAAAAGATATTAACATGTTTTGCCGATTTAGTCAAAGAAAAACGGGCGGGATAAAAACGCGGAAAATAAAATTAAGAGAACCGGCCGGCATTGGCGAAACCGAAACGCGAATTCTCTTAATTTTATTAAGGAGGGTGTTATGAAAATGTAACTAAACTGTTACTGGCCTGCAGGATAAGCCGAAACTGAAAAAAGAACTTACCCTACGCCAATATAATAATTTGAATAAGTGACGCAAAAATGAGAGAGGCACGAATTGTCAAAGAATATTTTATTACATAATTAAAATAAATATGCCATTTTTTTTTAAAGTGTCGATTTGTACGACAAAATTCTCTAAAATCATTCAGTTTGTGAAAAAAGTTATATTTTTTAGCCGAATTGTCGATGTTTTAGTCGATTTTTGCGAATTATGAATTTCTGCTCAAATTTTTCTTTTTTCCGCCCCCCCTAATCCGTTTTTACGCTTTGTGCATAAAAATAAACGCTTTCAGGGCAGGTTTCCCGAATACATAAACATCATAGCGCCCTCGAAAACGACCTTTGCAAGCTTGGTCTGATACTCCTTGTCGCAAAGCTTTCTCTCATCCTCCGCGTTGGACAAAAAACCGCACTCCACGATTACGCTGGGATTTGTGGTGCATTTAAGTATGAAATAGTCTCCGCAAAGCGCCGAAAAGCTGTTGCCGGTAAACTTGTTTAGCGCGCTCTGAAGGGAAACCGCAAGCGCCTCTCCCGCGCAGCCCTTTTCGAGAAAAAACACCTGCGGACCGCTGCGCGAGGGGGACGAGTATTTGTTCATGTGCACGGAAATAACCATGTCCGGCTTGCTTTGCTCGATAATTTCCCTGCGCTTTTCCATGTCCCGCCGTTTAAAGCCCTTTGTAGCCGTGCCGTACAAGCCGTCCTTAGTCTTTCTCGTCATAACGACCGTTATGCCGCAGCTTTCGAACTGCTCCTTCAAAAGACGGGAAACGGACAGATTGAGGTCGCTTTCCTTAACCCCCGTATTCACACCCGTCACGCCGCCGTCAACGCCCCCGTGACCGGCGTCGATGCACACGGTAAACTGCTGATACACGTCCAGAGCGTCTCCTCCGGGACGCAAACAGAGCAGCAGAACATTGAGCCCCAGCAAAAGCCCCACAAGCACGAAAGCAATCCAGAAATAAGTTTTTTCTTTTCGCATTTAACAACCTCCGGCGACGACGAAAAAAGACCGAAACGGACAAAAAACAGCCGATTTTTAGTAGGTTATACACTTTTCCACAGAGTTATCCACAATTTTACTCCCGGAGGTGTGGACAAGTTGTTTCATAACGAGCGTGAAACCGCCGCTGCCCCGCAGAAGAAAAATCGGAAATTTTTTTTCATTATTTTGACCATGCCGACCGCCTGATTTAGAATATGTCGCGTGCAAAAAATTTATACTTTCCTCATGCCGCCCGACATAATAAAAAACTCCGCCGTCAGAGGCGGAGTAAGCATATTTGCTCAAAGCTTGGTTCTTGTATTTGCCGAAAAAGCGTCACTCTTCGAAAGCGGCGTACAGACGCACTATTCCCAGCAGAATTTCCACCGTTTTTTCCATCGACTGAACGGAGATATACTCCTGCGGTCCGTGGAAATTGTGTCCGCCCGTGCACAGGTTGGGACAGGGCAAGCCCTTGAAAGAAAGCTGTGCTCCGTCCGTACCGCCGCGTATGGGAACGACGACGGGTCGGACGCCCGCCTGCTCCATCGCCTTATTCGCGTTTTCTATCAAATGCATGTGCGGCCGGATTTTTTCGCGCATGTTCCTGTAGCTGTCCTTCAAAATAAGCTCTACCGTGCCGGCGCCGTAGGCTTCGTTTATTTCGCGGCACGCCTTTTCCATAAAATCTTTTTTGTCGCGGAATTTTTTCGAGTCGTGGTCGCGGATAATACATACAAGACGCGCGCTTTCGACGCTTGCGGTCATCTCGTCGAAATGAAAAAAGCCCTCGTAGCCTTCGGTGCGCGCGGGAGTCTCGTCGGCGTCGAACTTGTTTATCAGCTCATTGGCAATAAGCAGAGCGTTTTTCATTTTGTTTTTCGCGTCGCCCGGATGAATACTGACGCCCTTTATGCGGATTTCCGCCTGCGCAGCGTTGAAGTTTTCGTATTCCAGCTCGCCCAGAGCGGCGCCGTCCACCGTATAAGCGTACCTGCATTTGAAGCCCTCGACGTCAAGCAGAGCCGCGCCGTGTCCTATTTCCTCGTCGGGAGTAAAGGCAATCCCTATCTCTCCGTGCATGACGGACGTATCGTTCAGCAGCCTTTCGCACAGCTCCATGATTTCGGCTATGCCCGCCTTGTCGTCCGCGCCTAACAGGGTGTCGCCGCTCGCGGTAATTATATCCTGCCCCGCATAGCGGGAAAGATGAGGAAATTCATTGGGAGAAATTTTTACTCCGTTGTTCAGTTCCAGCGTTTTTCCGTCGTAATTTTCAAAAATTTTCGGCTTGACGCCTGTGCCGGATACCGCAGGCGCAGTGTCGAGATGAGCAATAAAACCGATTTTGGGCGCGCCCCCCTTCACGTTGGAGGGAATTGTCGCGTAGACATAGGAATTGTCGGTGATTTTAACGTCCTTAGCCCCCATGTGCAGAAGCTCGTCGTACAGCAGCACGGCAAGATTGCGCTGCTTTGCCGTGCTGGGCACTGTGGGAGAATCGGGATCGGACGTCGTATCCACGACGACGTAGCGAAGAAATTTTTCTTTTACACTCATAAAAAGTCTCCTGTTATTTCTGTTTTATTATATCACAAAAGGTCTGTTTTTTAAAGTTTTTTGCATTATGCTTATTATTTTTTTGCTTTGTATGGTATAATAAGCGTATGTTAGACAAAAAACACGTCATTGCAAACGCCAAGCCCGACAAGCCGCGCGAGGCAAAATCCGTTAGGCTGAAGGGATGGCTGATTGCGCTGGGCGCATGCGTCGCTGCGCTCGTTCTTTTGTGCGTACTGAAATCCGATCCGGCGGTAAGCGAATTTCTTGCGCGCACCTTTTCCCGCGCGTGGGTGTGGTTTTTCGCGCATATTTTCGGCTGGCTTCCGGTCAGCTTTTATGAATTGTTTATCATCGCCGCAGTTGCGGGCGTCGTGTTTTCTCTGGTGAAAATTATAATAAACCTGAAGCGCAAAGAGGGTATGCGGGCGCTCAAGGTTGTCGTAATTTTGGCGACGGTCTGCGTCGGCTTCGCCTCCGTCTTCACAGCCACCGCTTCCGTTTGCTACAACCGCAGCAACATCCCATTGGGTCGGGAACAATTCACGGTAAGCGACCGAGAGCTTTTCGACGCCTGCGAATTTTATGTAACCAGACTCAACGAAGTGAGTGCGCGTCTTGAAAGAGACGACGACGGGATAGTAAAAAATCCCTACACCACAAAAGAGCTGGGCGACATCCTGCAAAAAGACTTCGAATGTCTCGACGTCTACGACGGCTTTTTCAGCCCCTACACTCCTCAGGCAAAGGGAATGGCGTCGAGTTTTTTCATGAGCGCACTGTCCCTCACCGGCATAACCTTCGTGCCTTTCGGCGAGCCTAACGTAAACGTCCAAAATCCCGCCTGCGACCTTCCGCATACAATGGCGCACGAAATGGCGCACTCAAAAGGCGTGATGCGTGAGTATGAGGCAAATATAACGGCAAATTACGTCTGCTTAAACAGCTCGGACGATTTTGTTTTGTACAGCGGATTGACAAACACCGTTTACGACCTGCTGGATCTTTATCTTGCGCAAACGGGAGACAATGAAGGACACGACGCCTTTTACGATATGCTAGACGACGCGATAAGCGCGGAAAACGTCGCCGTGTTCCGTTTCTGGATGAACCAGTCGAGCTTCTTTTCGGATATTTCGGAATGGTTCAACAATCTTTATCTCAAGCTAAACGGTCAGACCGGGGGTACGGACAGCTACCGTGAGCCTCCTCTCGTAATCGAACCCGTCGAGCCTCCGACCGGCGAGCCGGCAGAGCCGCTTCCCCCCGACGCCGCCGCGCCGACGGTAATTTCCTACACCCAGACGCAGAGAATAATGCTGGAATTGTTTGCAAAGCAAAAATAATCAAGGCTTTTAAGCTGCAAAACGAATTATCATATAATCAGTTCGTTTTTGTTGTCGAAGGCATTGTAATTTTTAGCCTTAAACCGGTCAGTAAATGAAAAAACCGAATATTTACGTGTATCGTTTTCGTCGTAATTTTCCTCCGTAGTCTAATCTTTTTCTTTGCAGCCGCTTTTTTCCTTTATAAGAAAAATACAATCCCGCTCGAACCCCGTTTTTCCTCCGCGCAAGCTTTGACAATATGCTTAAGGCATATTACGCCCCGATATTAAATTCTTCTGTCGTTTATTACCGCATTTAAATGCTTAAATCGTTTTCCACCGATATGTATGCCGCAAACATTTAAAAAGGCTAAAAAATTATGTCAAAGGATTTTGAAACGAAAACCTGCGACAACGGCAGAAATGTCACCCTATTTTGCAGTTAAGAGTTTTAAGGCAAAAAGAAAACCCAAGCCGTAATTCGGTTTGGGGTTCTCCCGTTTTTGATGATTTCAAGCCGAGCGGTCAAAAGCCCGTTTTTTCTCATACGTCTTTCGACTCGGCTTGCTCTGCTTCGGGCAGCTCGCAGCCGATGTTTTCATCCGCAGGCGGCAGCTCCTCGAATGCCGCCCGCTCGCGCTTTTTTATGCGAGCGTTCTGTATTTTTCTTTTCAGCGGCGTAAACACGATTACGCACAGCCCGATAAGTAAAATGGAATAATAGCTCATAACGCGCCAGAGCATCGTTACCCAAAAGGTCGATTGCAAGCCGGCAAATACGGCGTAAAAGCCCACCTCCGCCGCGCCGGTATTTCCGGGTGTCGGAATAAACGTAACCGAGCAATAAGTGAAAATGGTAAGGCACAGCATTTCCAGCCAGTTTACCGTCATGCCGCTGGCTCTTACTACAAAATAAGCTATCATGCAGTTGCTGCACGTCATAAGCCAGCCGAGCAAAACGCCGATAAGAAGAATATACCACTTTTTCAGCAGCTGTTTAAATGACGTTCTGTACTCGTCAAGACTGTTGGCGGTCTTTTCCAAAGTTGCGTCAACATCCTTGACAAGACGCATTTTGTTTCCCAGCTTTACGAAAAAACGCAGTATTTTCAGAGTTGTTTCCCGAAACACGGAAAAAAGGATAACAACTGCGGGAACTATCAGATAGCAGAACGCCCCGAAGCCCGCAAGAAAAAGCACGGGCTTTGCGAGAGGCAGCGTATGGGGTATGAAGGGATAAACAAAAAACATGCTTATCGCAAAGCATACGAAGCCCACCTGATAGGCTATCATGCCTGACAGCGGAACGGAGGTTGCGGGACCTACGGGTATCTTCTTTTGAGTAGAAAGATAAACTATCTGAAAGGGCTGTCCTCCCGACCCCAAGGGCGTGATAAAATCGTAATATTTTCCGAGTATTGCTGTCTTAAGCGCAGTCAAAGGCATCCAGCGTCCGGCAAAGCTTCTTATAAAAATCAGATATTTAAGCGCCTCGAAAAATATATAACACAAAACACAGCACAGTGCGT
>URVX01000012.1 GCA_900551395.1 uncultured Subdoligranulum sp.
CGGATTTCGTGAAAACCCTGAGCATCATAGATTCGGTTAGCGAGGTGGACGATATTTCGCGCTGTTTCGTGTCAAGCTGGAAAACCCTTGCCGACTGCGGAGACGGAGAAAAGTTTTTCTGGGGCATGGCGCCCAGCATTTACGGCAACAAGTTTATTGCCGAGAACAGGCAAATGCTTGAAAAGCGGGCTAAGGCGTGCAAGCTTGTCGGAAAGGATTATTACGATGGTCAGAAAATATTGTACGACACGTTTTGCAACGACCTCGATTTCACCTCCGAGCTTAAAGAAATTCTTTGTCCGACGCTTATTATATGCGGTGAAAACGATATATTGAAGCCGCCTGCCATGTCGATGATTATGCACAGAAACATCAAAGGCTCGGAGTACGTAGTGCTTCCCGAGTGCGGACACGTCGCTATTTTCGAAAAGCCAAACGAGCTGGTTTCCGTCATACTCGGCTTTATTTTCAAAAACATCTGAATTTACGTGAAAAGGACGTCGTCGGTTTGTTCAATTCCGCAATTACCGACAAAATACTGTTGCCCGTATTTGATACGTCCGGCAACATAGTCGGGTATCGCGAAGTCGCAAACGTGCCCAAACCTAACGGCGGCGGCGTTCAGAACAGCACGACAACGGTCGTATTGACTTTGGAAGACGCGAGCGACAATACTCCGATACGGTGCGACGATAACAGGTGACAAACGGCAAATTCACTCCTACAGTTACGGAAATAGGCGGAGGCGTTTATGCTTTTGAGGTGGAATAGAATACGACCGCAACGGCAAGCGTGACTAAGAGCGGATATACTGCAAAGTCAATCAATCTTACGAAGGCAAATACCGCTAAAACAGAGTATACGGTCACCGAAACGATGACCAAGAGCGCGTAAATATCAAGAGTTAAAGGGGAGGCAAAAGTCTCCCCTTTAAAGCACAAAATGGTATAAAAACGCTTGACACTTCTCATAATATGTATTACAATGTAATACATAAAAGAGGTGATTGTATGACTAATATTTCTCTGAGAATACCGGAGGAAGAAAAAGAGCTGGTTGAGGCTTACGCCAGATTGCATGGTATGACCGTTTCGGAAGTTTTTCGTAAAGCTGCAATGGAAAAAATCGAGGATGAATACGATTTGACCATTTATGAAAAAGCCGTAAAGGAGTATGAAGCAGACGGAAAAATATCTTATTCTTTATCCGAAGCGAAAAAGGAATTGAAAATGGATTGATGTACGAGGTCAGGTTAAGTAAAAGCGCTTTAAAGGATTTGCAGCGCTTGGACAAATTTACGCGAGCCATGCTTTTTAATTGGATTGAAAAGCGTTTGGACGGCTGTGAAAATCCTCGTGTACTCGGGAAAGCGTTGACGGCAAATCACAAAGGCAAGTGGAGATACCGTGTCGGGGATTGCCGAATAATTTGCAAAATAGACGATGGCGAAATCGTAATACTTGTCTTGGAAATAGGTCATCGTCGCGATATTTAAGTTTAACTTTAAAACAGTCGCAAGCCGGCTGTTTTTTTATGCAGAAAAAAAGGAAAAGAAAAAAATGGAAATGGTGACGCAGGACTTGATAAAAACGGTGACGGGAATAGACGTAAAAGAGCGGCTCAACGCTCCCGCAAACGAGGTTGCCGACCACCGGATTCGCCGTCAGGAAAACATAATTTTGCAGCACATTGCAAAATACCGTTACGGAGGCATGAAAACGTTAACCGTATGCTTAATAATGATTGCGCCGGAAAAATAATATGCGACGCCGTTATTGAGCAGGCGCTATAGATTTTCGCCATCATATTGGGGGACCCTGCTTTGTTGATGGGCATAACCGGGAAGACCGGAGAAATTCGGGCGGAAAGTAAAGATGCCATAATGGGGTGGCGTCCTTTTCACGTATAAAAAAAATTTCAATACGCACAACTAAACTATGAAAAGAGTGTTTGTGCTTCTGTTGTGCGCGTTTACGGCTTTTGCGGCTTGTTTTTTTGTCATGCCCGATGTACGCGCGTCTCAGAACGGCGGAAAAAATCTCGCAGTGATTATGTATCACAACACCGTGCCCGACAGCTACAAGGCGTCAACCTACGTTATACGCGCGGGGAGTCTCGAAAGCGATTTTAAATTTCTCAAGGAAAACGGCTACAATGTACTGAGCGCGTCCGTAGTTATAGACAGCGTGAAAAACGGAATTGCCCTGCCCGAAAAAAGCGTTATGCTTACTTTTGACGACGGATATTATTTCAACAAAACTTATGCCATGCCTCTGCTGGAAAAATACAAATTTCCGGCGCTTTTCGCGATTGTGGGGGAGTATACGAAGCTGAACAAGAACAACCCTAAGGTGAGCAAGACTTACACTTATTTCGACTTCGAGGACGTTGCGGAAATAAATCGAAGCAAATATGTAGAAATCGCCGCCCATTCATACAATCTGCATCATTTCGGCGCGCGGCAAGGCGTGAAGATAAAAAAATACGAGGACAAGGATGCTTACCGCGAAATGTTTGAAAAGGATACCAGACTGCTGGAAAAGGGGCTTAGGGGGGCAGGCGTCAAGCCGCGCGTCTATGCCTATCCGTTTGGAGCATACTGCGCGGAAAGCGAGCAGGTCATAAAGCGTCTAGGATATGAAATGAGTCTGACCTGCAACGAGGGGATAAACTGCGTCAAATCGCCACAAAATCTGTTTCTGCTCAAACGTCTTAACCGAAGCGGCACCGGTCCGTCGGTGGCGTCTATGTTTGCGAAATACGGCTATTGATTCAGATGGACATTAGATCGGTGTCGGGATTGAATCGTTTGTTGAATTTTGAATATATCGCGAGAACCAGCATAACGGAGGCTATTATCAGATTGTAAAGTGGAAAAAAAGTGATTTGCGCCAGCAGCGCGAGAAAAACGGCGTTCCAGAAATAATAGGGGAAGCGTTTTTTGTTAAGAGCGAAATACAAAATTTTCGATGCGGTCTTTTTTATGCTTTCGGCGTCCTTAAGCTCGGGAAGAGTGCCGTGTTTTTTGAGAAAACGGTAGGTTTCGTTTATTTCCGCGAGGCAAATTTCTTTTTTTACGATTTTGCACAGCTCTTTTGCCGACGCGTCAAAATCGGCGCAGAAAACGTAAAGCTTGGGGCAGTCGTAGTGAGCCGCAAGCTTTAAGGGCGCGACAATGTCCTGATCAGTCAGCTTCTTGAAAGAAAAATTGACATGCACGAAAATACCGTCATCCTTTTTTGCTACGAAGCTGCGTGAGTTGACGCTGTCCACTCTGTAACCGTTTTTTCTGAAGGTTTCCTCGAAAACGTCGGGAGAATCGCTGTCCATTATCAGCTTGAGCTTCAAAGCTGCGACCTTTTTTTTGTCCTCCTTCTTTTTTTCTTTGCGGGTTTTGTTGGAGCCGCTTATCCAGAAAAGCACGACTCCGACAACAAAAGCCAGTCCGATTCCCGCAACGTAGGCAACCCACAGTATTTTGACGTAATAGTAGGTCCATGTAAAGACCAGCCCGAAAACGCCCGATGAGATAAGTATAATATTGATAAAACGGGACATAAAAAACCTCTTGTATGATTATTGCCAAATTACGCTTAACAAAACGGACTTTTTGGGCTATAATATAATAAATGAGAACGGCAGTCATCGGAGGGACCTTTTCTCCCCCGCACAACGGACATATTGAGCTTGCAATAGGCGCGCGCGACGGACTTGAAGCGGACAGAGTTCTGATTATGCCGAACTCCTCCCCGCCGCACAAGTTTTGCGGCGTGTCCAAACAGGACAGGGGGGAAATGACGCGTCTTGCCTTCGAAAAGGTGGACAAAGTGAGCCTGGACGACACCGAGCTTAAGGGCGGCGGAAAGAGCTATACTTACGAGACTATGGCAAAGCTAAAGGCCGTTTATCCCGACGACGACCTGATTTTCGTTATCGGGGGGGACAGTCTCAGGGATTTTACCAACTGGCGTTTTCCCGAAAAAATTTTGAAACATTGGCGTCTTGCAGTAGCCGCCAGAAGGCGAATAAATATTCCGGAGCAAATCAGGCACACGGAGGAAATCTTCCGAACAAAAATAGAGCTTGTGCAAATGCCGATATGCGATGTTTCTTCTACGCTTGTGAGGGTAAACTACAATTTCGGCTTTGACAATTCGGAGCTTGTGCCTCATTCGGTTGACGAGTATATAAAAACAAAAGGACTTTATTGCGATTTCAAGCCGATGACGGAAAAGCTGTCTCGCCTGCAAAGCAGGGAAAGATTTCTGCACACCTACAATGTGGTGCTTGCGGGACTGGAAATAGCCAGAAAAACCGATTTGGACGAAAGGGATGTGTTCGTTGCCTGCCTGCTTCATGACTGCGCAAAAAATATTCCTTTTTCGAGGTGGAAGCATTACGGCTTCGACAACCCGGAAAAGCTGCTTCCGCCAATAGTGCACTGCGGCTTGGGCGTAAAGGTGGCCGAGCGCGAGTTTGGAGTGACGGAGGGCAAAATTCTCGACGCCATACGCTTTCACACTACCTGCCGTCCGGCAATGACGCAGCTCGACAAGCTTGTTTTCGTTGCCGACAAGGTGGAGCTTACCAGAAGCTATCCGGAGCTTGAATCCAATTATCGCCTTGCCTTGAGCGACCTGGACGAAGCATTCGTCACCGTTCTGAGCCAGACCTACCGCATAGCCTGCATGAAGCACGGAGAGCATAACGTGGACGAGATGACGCGCAGGGCGATGGAATATTATCATTGCAATAAAAAACAGGAGAAATAAATGGAACTTAACGACAAACAAATAGTTGAACTTGCCTGCAAAACGCTTGCGGAAAAAAAGGCGGTGGATATCAAAATCATCGAGGTTGTCGGCATGACGGACATAACCGATTATTTTATCGTGTGCAGCGGCAGGAGTATGCCGCAGGTCAAGGCGCTGTGCGAAAACCTCGAGGAAAAAATGGAGGAGAACGGCGTTTTCGCCCGCAGGAAGGAGGGCGCGGAAACAGGACGGTGGATTGTTATCGACTATCTGAACGTAGTCGTGCATATATTTCATCACGAGACGCGGGAGTTTTATCAGCTCGACAAGCTGTGGAACAACGGCAACAACGTCGTCGATTACAGAGATTGATTCATTAAAGAAAAATGCGCCGAAACTTTTCGGCGCATTTCATTTAACCTTTAATATTGTTTTGCAACGGGTGGCTTTACCTTGTCGCGACCGTGCTCGGGCGCGGGTGCGGGGCGGGTTTGCATTTCGAGGTCAAAAGGCAAATCTATTTCGTCAAGGGATTTTCCTTTTTCCAACAATCTGTTGATGCGGTCCAATGTCCTGAACGCTTTGAGCGAGGTCGTGAGCTTTACGTTTGTATATTGCGGAAAGGCTTCCTTTATTTTTGTTTCCGATATTTTTGAAAGCTCGGTTTCAAAGCTCTTGAGGTAAACGCCTTTGGTTCTCACGGCGACAAGCACGCAGTCTCCGTAAGCGAATGCTCTGCTGTCTCCCACTCCGTCTATTGTGTTTACTATTTCTCTTATTTTCTCGTTGTCGTTAGGTTGTGTTTCCTCCGCGGCGAAAACGGGCAGACAGAGGCAAATCAATGCGAGCGCAAGCGCCGCTATTGCAAAAATTCCGTATTTTTTCAAAATTCGAACCTCCTTTTTGTTTTAATGTGCGTAAAACAACAAGAAGTTATTCATATCCGCCAAAAACAACAAATTTCGCGTGCTGCGGTATTTTAAAATGCAGATGTGGAAAGCTTCATACGAGGAGGATTTCGATATGGAATTTTTGCCTATAATCATTATTTCGAGCATAGGGCTTTCGCTGTGCGTAAGCTATTTGTTGTATCACGCGGTCGGTTTTTTCCGCAGACGACGCAAATCGCCCGTTATCAAGGAAGAGGACGTTTATGTTTATTGTGACGAACAGGAGAACGGAGACAGCCTGATTATCAATCTGCAGAATATAAACGACAGCGATTATTAAGGTTATCTTTTTACTGATTTGTTACCAATTCGGTGGACTTTTGCCCCTCGTTGGTGTTATACTCAATTATAAAATATCTTTGAGGGACGGTTAATGGCAAGCTTAAAGAAAACAAAAAGCACGTTACTGAGCTATTCGCCTGCAGGCTGGTGGGCGGAAACATGGCGCGAAGGACTGTTCTGCGGCAACGGCAAAATCGGCGCGAATATTTTCGGAGGCGCGGGACAGGAGCAGATTTTGCTCAACCACACCGATTTGGTTTGGCAGGGGCGCATAAGCGTTGTACCCGACGTGAGCGCCAAGGTCTCCCAAGTTCGCAAGCTCATAGACGAGGGTGAGTACGAGCAGGCCAAGGAGGTCATGCAAAAGGCTTTGATTCAAAAGAATTTTCGCCCGCAGCCTCACACTCCGCTCCCTTTGTGCGTCTTAAAGACGAGGATGCTCAGCGACAACGCTCCCAAAAATTACGTAAGGGAGCTTAATATGGCTACGGGAGAGGCGACGGTAAGTTATTCCGACGGCTCCACGCGCATCGACCGTTCTTTGTTTGTGTCCCGAAACGACGATACCGTAGTTTACGAAATTACCAAGACAGGCTCGAAGTTTATCGACTGCGAGCTGTCTTTTGATGTAATGGACAAAATCAACTGCCGCGCGCCAAATGCGCTTTCCTCCATGCCGGAGGGCATAAACGCCCGTTATGAACGGCAGTTTATGAGCTTTGCCGCTCGCAACGACGACGGAACGGAGTTCGGCGCGAGTTACTCACAATGGCGGAAGCATGGAGCAGACGGATACCTGTCTGAAAATCGTCGGAGCCACCAGCGTGCTCGTGTGCGTGAGACTTTTTGTCAATTCCGGAAAAGAAAAGGAATGGGCAAGCCTTAAAAACGGTCTTTCCGCCATCAAGGAAACTTATGCGCAGCTGCTGAAAAAGCACAGCGCCTTACATAGCAAGCTCTTTTCTTCTGTTTTCGTGGATTTGGACTGCGCCGCCGACGACAAGTCGATTGAGGAGCTGCGTTTGGAGGGAGACAAGGGGCAGCTGTCCGCAGTGCTGGCAACGAAATTGTGGAATTTCGGCAGATACCTGCTTGTTTCAGCGACGTCGCAAAACGGAAAAATTATAAATCCTTACGGATTGTGGAACGGCTCTTACAAGCCCGTCGGCGCATGGGTGAATTATGCCGGAGAAATGCAGTCGGTTTATCTTTCGGCGCTTGCAGGCGACCTTGCTTCGTTTTTAGAGCCCGTATTCGCCTTCTGGCAGGCAAATCTCGGCGACCTTAGAGACAATGCCATCAGACTTTTCGGCGTGAGAGGGGCGTTTTTGCCGGCTGTTACCGCTTTGTCTTCAGGGCGTCTCGGACTGGTAGACGCGCGCGAGGCTTACTTTACGGGCTGTGCCGGCTGGCTGGCGTCGCTGTATTACAGATATTACGAATTTACTCGAGACCAGAAATTTTTAAAAAATATCGCATATCCGTTTATGCGGGAGGCGGCGGAATTTTATCTGAATCTGATGTCCGTGAGCGCCGACGGTTCGGTTACGCTCAGTCCTTCGTTTGTACCCTCCTGCGGCAAACAGAACGAGCTGGGACGCAATTCAAACGGCGACTTCGCGGTGTTTCGCAGTCTGCTCAAAAATCTGCTCAAAATTTCACATGAGGTAAAAGCCGAAGAAAAGGACGTTGAGAGATGGAGGGACGCTTTGGAAAGGTTGCCCTCGGAGTTTACGGACAGCGAGGGCTTGCTGCGGGATTTCAAAATGCGGGCGACTGATTTTTCCGGTGAAAGCATTTACAGCTTGTTTCCCGCTTTTGCGGCTACCGACGTAGATTTTTTGTGCAGTGAGGAAACCCTGCGTTCATATACCGCTACGGTCAAAAAGCGCTTGTCCGAAAGCCGCGATTTTCAGACGGCTATGGGTATGGCGGGTTTAGCGGCGGCTTGCGCAAGGCTCGGACTCAAGCAACAGCTTTTGGAGGCTCTAGGCAATCTTACGGCGGGCTGTATGCTCAACAATCTCGGCTTTTCGGAAGCCGATTGGAGAAGCATGGGACGCTGCGGGTACAATGTGTGGCCTCAGCTTATGTTAGGAGCCAATATTGCTTTTTCGGGCGTGGTGCAGGAAATGCTTCTTTACAGCAAGGAGGGTGTGCTTAAGGTGCTGCCTTGCTTGCCGTCTCAATGGAAAAACATTGAGGTGCGGGGACTTGCCGCGGCGGGAGGACTGACTGTAAGCATGAGTATGTCGTCCAAATCCAAGCTGTTAAATCTGGAAATAAAGGCGTCTAAAGCCGCTTCTTTCGACTTGTATTTGCCTAACGAAGTGAAAAAACTCAAAAAAAGCAACGTGGCTACCGCATTGGACGACGGCGACTTGTTCAAGAGTATAAAAAACATAAATCTATCCGCCGGGAAATCGGCTTCTTTTGTGTTTTCGATGGGCTGAATTCAAAATAAAAACGACCGCTTTAAACGGTCGTTTTTTTAATCGTTTTCGGGTTTAAGATTGACTGCCGGGGCAAGCTGCGCTTCTTCCGGCTGTGCTTGCGAAGCGGGAGCCGCCTTTAAATTTTTGAACAGGTCTTTGTTCTGCCATTTGTTTCTGAAATATCTGCAAAGAGCCCATATCATGCCGGCAAACCATGCGACTCCGGACGCTGCGAATACGCCGATGTAACCGAAGAAACGGTTCAGGACAAACGCGGCTGTGATTCTGACGACAAAGCTGAAAATATTGACGCCCATTGCCGTGACGGTATCGCCGGCGCCGCTTAGGAGTCTTGTGGTAAGGTGCATGACGGCAAGCACGAAATAGGAGGGAACCATAATGGATATGAATGTGCCCGTTATGCCTATTACGCTTTTAATGTCTACGTTTGTACCTTCGGTCGCGCTGTTGTCGAGCGAAATAAACAACGACGCTATATCGTGCCTGAAAATAAGCACCAGCCCGCCCAGCACGGCGGTCGTGGCAAAGGTTATCAGCATTGTCTGAAGATAGCCCTTTTTTATTCGGTCTATTTTGCCCGCGCCCTTGTTTTGAGCTGCGAAGGTGGACAGCGTTGTGCCGAAGCTCTGAATTTCCATATTCATGATTTCGTCTATTCTGTTGCCCAGTCCGTAAGCAATCGTCAGCTCGGCGCCGTGTCCGTTTATAAGCATGTTTACTACCAGAAACCCGCTGCTGGTTACGAGCTGTTGAATCATGGAGGGGATTGCGGCTTTGTTTATGCTTTTGAAATATGCTCCGCAGAAACGAAATTCCTTCCATCGCACTCTCAAAATCGGTATTTTTATCTGCATGTAGACAAAGGCGAGCACAGCCGAAACGAACTGAGCAATCAGAGTCGCGATCGCCACTCCGACCACGCCCATGCGGAACACGGCGATAAACAAAATATCCAGTCCGAGATTGAGCACCGTGCTGGAAATAAGTATGACCAGCGGCGCCGCAGAGTTGCCCACCGATTTGAGAATCATGTTGAAGGTGTTGTACATGACGACGGCAAGCGACCCCAAAAAATAAATCTGAAGATATGTGGTGGTGCTTTCTATTTGCTCGGCGCTGACTTTTAGCAGCTTAAGTAGAGGCTTTGTGCCGAAATATCCTATTATCGTTACCAATACACTCGCGAAAAGCATGGTTATGAGAATAGTGTTAAGGGATTTTTTAATGCCGGCTTCGTCTTTTTTGGAGAAAAGCTGGCTTAAGATGACTACCGCTCCTGTGAGAAAACCGTTTGTCACCGTCAAAATAAGGAAAATAACCGGCATGGAAGCCGTTATCGAACCGTACGCTACAGCGCCGTCCGTTTTACCTATGACGATTGCGTCCGCCCAGCTGTAAAACAGCTGAAAAATGTTTCCGATAAGCAGAGGGATGGAAAAAACGATTATTTTTTTTAAGGATGAGCCCTCCGTCAAATCCATAGTGCCTTTTTTTTCTTTGACCGAATCCATGACGATTATATTACTCTAAATGCTGTTAAAAGGCAATTTTTATTTCGGAGCAACAAATAAAATTTGAGTGAAACCGTTTGGCTATGTTTGACAAAATTTCCCGAATTATATATTATTAAAGATATCGGCAGGCATAGCGCTGCTTGCTTTGCCGAAGGAGAGCTATATATGAGATGTGTCTACTGCGGCTGCGATGTTCTGAAGGTTATAGATTCCCGACCGGTTGACGAGACCAATGCAATCAGGCGCCGCCGCGAATGCGCAAAATGCGGCAGGCGTTTTACTACCTACGAAACGGTGGAAACCATGCCCTTGCTTGTAGTCAAAAACAACGGAAACAGGCAGCAGTTCGACCCGGTAAAGCTGAAAAACGGTATAATAAAAGCCTGTGAAAAGCGTCCCGTTTCCGCTGAAAAAATCGATATGCTGGTCGGGAGCATACAAAAACAGCTTTACAACACCTTGAAGTCGGAAATTTCAAGCAAGGAAATAGGCGAGCTTGTTATGGACGGTCTGAAGGAAATAGACGAGGTTGCGTATATAAGATTTGCTTCCGTTTACAGACAGTTTAAGGACAGCAACACATTTTTTGAAGAGATGAAGAAAATTTTCAACGAAAAAGAGCACAAGGAGAATTGATTTTTTTCAATGATAGCCGACGATTTGTTGTTCACATACAGAAGATATCCGCTTATGCGACCGCAGGATTTCGTGAAAATGCTTTATCAGGGCGAATACGGCGGCGCACACGGGGGAAGTGACGACCTTGCCGCAGCCGATTCGCTGAAAAAGGAACTGAAAAGCATGAAGCACGTTTCCTTTCATGAAGAAACGTCTGAAGATATTTCGGCTGATTTTATGCGCGTCAACCTAAGACCGTTTGTTTCTTCGGGAAAAAATACGGAAACGCTTCGGGAAATCTTTGTCCGAAGCGCTGCGAAAAATCCATGTCGGGAAAATTTCGACAGAAAGCTGGAAATTTTTACGGAGCAATGCAGCGTCAGAAAAATAGATTTGCCGTATCTTGCGGTAAAAAAGTTTATTTCCGAATACAAAACGTCGGGCTATCCCGTTCTGAGTCACTCTATGACTTACAGACTCAATTATTTTCCGGCTTACAGGGTGGTGCGGAGAGATTTTTATTATCTTTTCGACGTCATAGACAATATAAATGCGCTGCTTAAGGGGCATACCAATCTGATAATAGCAATAGACGGCATGAGCGGCAGCGGAAAAACCGACGCAGCTGAAATACTGCAGGAGTTTTTTGACTGCAATGTTATACACGCCGACGATTTCTTTCTGCCGCAAAGCATGAGAACTCCCGAAAGATTGTCAAAAATAGGCGGCAACATCCATTTTGAACGCTTGTCCGTGCTGCTTAAAAGCATCAAAAAGGGAGATGCACCGGTGTTTGACAGATACGACTGCAAGACGGATTCGTTTGAAAAGGTCGTTTTGCCTCAAAACCGATTGACCGTAGTCGAGGGGTGTTACAGCCTGCACCCGGCGCTTGTGGACAGCTACGACGGCGCGGTGCTTTTCAAGGTAAACGAGGAAGTGCAGCACAAACGGATACTCAGACGAAGCGGCGCGGAAATGCTTCGGAAATTCAAGGACGAGTGGATACCCATGGAAAACAGATATCTCAAAGCAGTGAATTTCGCGCAGCTGCCCGTCTGTGTTTTGGATACCTCAGATAGCAAATTTTTTAAAACCGATTTTTAAACTTTGTGAAATCCTCCCGAAAAATTTTTTTCGGGAGGATTTTTTATTGACAAGGAGTGACTTAGTCGCTAAAATAGTTGCGGTTGCAACAGTTGCACTTGCAACGAAAGGAGGATTTATGGCAAGTCTGATGCGTATGATAAACGAAATATACCGGTGCGGTTCGCTTTACCGCACGTTAAGGCTGGAGGACGACGGACTCAACGGACTTCAGACTGCATTTGTTCTGAATATCTGCTCCGACGAGGGCACGACTCAGGAAAAGCTGGCTCGTTCTTTGTATATTCACAAGAGCACCGTCACGCGACAGCTTGCGTCTTTGGAGGAAAAGGGGTTTATCGAAAGACGGGTGGATGAAAGCGACAAGCGAAATATGCTGGTTTATCCCACGCAGAAGGCAAAAGATATTCTGCCCAAGATAAAGCTGGTTTTCAAGGAGTGGAGAGAGTATCTGACCGAAGATTTGTCGGAGGAAGAAAAGGAGAGTATGGAAAGCATTTTGACAAAGCTTGCCGACCGAGCAAAAAAATACGTATCGAAAACCGAGGCGGACTGTCGATGATTTCGCTTGGACACTATTTGAAACCGTATTCCAAGCGTATAGCGCTGGGTACGGTTATAAAAATTGTCGGGACTGTTACCGAGCTTTTTCTGCCGTGGATTTTGTCGTATATGATAGACGAAATCGCGCCCTCCGAAGATATCGGTCTCATATTCCTTTGGGGCGGAATAATGCTTGTCTGCGCGATTGCGGCTCTTGCGGGAAACATTATCGCAAACCGAATGGCGTCTAAGGTGGCGCGCGACACGACCGAAAGACTGCGGTTTGATTTGTTTGACAAAACACTGCATCTTTCGGCGAAACAGACGGACGGATATACCATGCCTTCGCTGGTGTCGAGACTTTCCTCCGACACCTACAACGTGCACAATATGATAGGCATGGTACAGCGGCTGGGGATACGCGCTCCCATGCTGCTTGTCGGCGGCATTATCGTAACCTTTATGGTGGAGCCCGTTCTGGCTCTCGTTTTGCTCGCAACTATGCCTTTTCTTGTTGTGCTTGCGATATATGTAGCCAAAAAAGGCATTTCTCTGTATACGGGACTGCAAAGGACGGTGGACACAATGGTACGTAAAATCCGCGATATTTACAGCGGAATACGGATTATCAAGGCGCTTTCCCGCACCGAGTACGAAAAAGACAGCTTTGAAACAATAAACAAAAATGTTTCCGCCAGCGAAACTAAGGCAGGGCTTACCACCGGCGTCACCAATCCCGTAATGAACCTGTTTTTGAATTTGGGCATGACGGCGGTTATTTTGGTAGGCGCATACCGCGTAAGCAACGGTCTTACGAAAGCCGGTCAAATAATCGCTTTTATGACTTATTTTACGCTTATGCTCAACGCCGTTATTTCGGTGGGGCGTATTTTCGTAATGTATTCGAAAGGCAAAGCCTCGTCAAAGCGTATTTGCGAGGTGCTCAACACTCCGCCCGACCTGCCCGTGCTTGAAGACGGCGTTTCGACTGCCGGAAACGTTTCGGGAGTTGAGGACGACGCCCGTATACGTTTCGAGCACGTCAGCTTTTCATACGAGGGCGGCAAGGTTCTCGACGACGTTACGTTTTCCGTAGGCAAGGGCGAGACCTTGGGCATAATCGGGGCTACCGGCAGCGGTAAGACGACGGTTGTCATGCTCATGATGCGTTTTTACGATGCCGACGAGGGAAGCATATTTATTGAGGGACGCGATATCCGCACTTTTGACAAAAAGGAGCTGCGCAAGCGCTTCGGCGTTGTTTTTCAGAACGATTTTCTTTTTGCCGACACGGTCAGAAACAATGTTGATTTCTACAGGGGGTTAGATGACGGCTTGCTTAAAGAGGCGTTGACCGCTGCGCAGGCGGACTTCGTCTTTGAAAAAGAGGGCGGGCTTGATAACGGGCTTGCAGCAAAGGGCGCGAATTTCAGCGGCGGACAAAAGCAGAGACTGCTGGTTGCGCGCGCGTTGTCGGGAGATTCGGACGTCATTGTGCTGGACGATTCCTCCAGCGCGTTGGATTACAAGACGGACGCCGCGTTGAGAAAAGCGCTCGGAGAAAAATTTTCGGACAAAACCGTAGTCATGATTGCGCAGCGTATCAGTTCGATAAGGCACGCCGACAAAATTCTCGTGCTTGACGGCGGCAG
>URVX01000013.1 GCA_900551395.1 uncultured Subdoligranulum sp.
CCCTGTTTTTATTTCGATCAAATCATAAGCCAAAGCAATTTTGGTTTTTGTGTTCGGCTGAAAAGCTATGTGTATGTCGTGCTTTTCTAATACGCTGCCGTCGTCCGCGACGTTAATAAAATCGATTCCGCCGTTTTTTACGGTTATTTCGATATTTTTCGCGCCTGCGTCCAGGCTGTTTTCGACAAGCTCCTTGACGATTGACGCCGGTCTCTCAACTACCTCGCCTGCGGAAATTTTGTTGTAAATATCGCTGGAAAGTATATTTATCTTGCTCATACGGTTTCCTTTATTTGTTTTGATAGGTCGTTTAATATATCGAAAGCGAGAAGCGGCGTCAAGTTGTTCATATCCAGCTCCTTAAGCACGGACGCGGCTTTAATTGCAGCCTTGTTTTGCCTGTCACGGGCTAGTTTTCTTTCTGTCTCCTCGTCCGCCTCCTGCTTGCTGAAAACAAAGGAGTTTATATCGTTTTTTTCCAGCAGGGAAACAAGCTCGGAAGCCCTGTTGAGCACTGCTTTGTCTATGCCTGCCAAAGCCGCGACCTCTATGCCGAAGCTTTTGTTTGCGCCGCCTCTTGTAATTTTGCGCAGGAATACTATGCCGTCGGGCAGTTCCTTGACGGAAAATTTATAGTTTTTTACGCCTTCAAGTCGTCCCTCGAGCTCTGTAAGCTCGTGATAATGCGTAGCAAACAAAGTTTTAGCACGAATTTTTTCGGTTATATGTTCCATAATTGCCCAAGCTATGCTCAAGCCGTCAAAGGTAGCGGTACCCCGCCCCACCTCGTCGAGAATAATAAGACTTTTGGAGGTGGCGCCGTTCATTATCGCGGCGATTTCGACCATTTCAACCATAAACGTGCTTTGATTGAGCGTGAGATCGTCGCTGGCGCCCACTCTCGTGAAAATTTTGTCAACAATGGGAATCAGAGCGGATTTTGCCGGAACAAAGCTGCCGATATGCGTCATAAGAACAATAAGCGCAACCTGACGCATAAAGGTGCTTTTGCCCGCCATATTGGGCCCCGTGATTATCATGGTTCTGTTTTCATCTGTATCGAGAAAGGTGTCGTTTGTCACAAACACGTCGTTTTTCAAAAATTTTTCCACGACCGGATGTCGTCCTTCCACGATTTTAAGCTCGGTTCCGTGCGTGTTGATTTTGGGCTTGCGATAATTGTTGGCAACAGCTGCGCGCGCGAGGCTTGTCAAGGCATCCAGCTCCGCTACAGCCTGCGCTATCAACTGAAAATCAGTAATATTCGTCAAAAGCCGCTGTCTCAGTTTTTCAAAAAGTTCTTTTTCCAGCTTGAGAACGCTTTCGTCGGCGTTGAGTATTTCTTCCTCGAGCTTTTTCAATTCCTCCGTAACGAATCTTTCGCCTGAGGCAATTGTCTGTTTTCTGATATAACCCTCGGGCAGCACGTCCTTGAAGGAATTAGAAACCTCTATATAATATCCGAATACTCGGTTGTAACCCACCTTAAGCGTTTTTATTCCCGTTTTGTTTCGTTCACGCTCCTCTAACTATCCGATAAGCTCTATCCTGTTTTGTGAAATATTTCTAAGATAATCAACTTGCGGGTTGTAGCCTTCTTTAATGAAATTTCCGTCTCTCGAAACTGCCGGCGCATTGTCCTTTATAGCGGAAAACAGAAGCTGTTCGGCGTCGCTTACGTCGCGCAGGCGACTGTCTATGTCTTTGATGAGCGCGGAATGAACCTCTGACAATATATTTTTCAATTTCGGAAGCTCCGCCAGCGAAGCCTGAAGACTGTTGCAGTCTCTCGGAGCAAGATTGTTGTACGCGATTTTCGAGGAAAGTCTTTCGATATCTTTAATACGTTGCAAGCTGTCGGAAATTTCTTCGCGCAGCAAAAAATTGTCCACCAGCTCTTCCACCGCGTCCAGTCTGTTTTGAATTTTTTTGGGATTCTGAAGCGGGTGCTCTACCCAGTCGCACAACAGCCTGCCGCCCATGCCCGTTTTGGTATTGTCGAGCAGCCAAAGCAGACTGCCTTTCTTTTTGTTGTCCTTTCCGCTCGTAACAAGCTCGAGACTTCGGCGGGTGTTGACGTTTAAAGACATGAATTCGCTGTTTTCTATAAATTGAATCGGCGACAAATGAGACAAATATCTTTTTTGAGTTTCGTTAAGATATATCAAAAGCGCGCCGCAAGCGCGCAAAGCCGTTCTATGCGTTTTCAGATTGAAAACTGCGGTAAAAGAAGTTTTGTATTGCTCTTTTATTGCCGACTCGGCTTTTTCCGACGAAAAAGCGCCGTCGTCATAGCATTTCAGCTTGGGAATCAGGTTGGCTCGCACTATATCCAGGCAATCGTTTAATCTGATGCTTTGTGAATCGGTCAAAATCTCTTTGGGGCTGTAGGACAGCAAATTTTCCTGAAGCTCTTTCAGTGCCGTTTCGCCGGAAAATTCGTGAGCGAAAAAACGTCCGGTAGTGATATCGCAATATGCGGCTGCCGCAGCGTTTCCGTCTGAAAAGACAACCGCGAGATAATTGTTGTTTTTTTCGTTTAAAATGGTGTTTTCCACAACGGTGCCCGGCGTAACAACGCGAACCACGCCGCGCTTGACCAATTCTCTGGAATTCGGCTCCGAAAGCTGTTCGCAGATGGCGACTTTTTCGGCCGCCTCGATGAGCTTGGCTATGTAGCTGTCGACGGCGTGATAAGGTATGCCGCACATAGGCGCCTTACATTTTTGTCCGCAAACTTTGCTCGTCAGCACCAAATCGAGAATTTCGCTCGCCTTTATTGCGTCGTCGAAAAACATTTCGTAAAAGTCGCCTAACCTGTAAAGCAGTATGCTATCCTTATATTCGTCTTTAGTTTGCAGATACTGCTGCATCATCGGTGAGTAAATCATTTTTCCTCCGTAACCAAATCCCCCCACAAGGTTGCGGACCTTGAGGTTTTTATTTTAACGCTTACGAACTGCCCCGCGAGATTGTCGGAGCTTTTGAAATTTACCAGCCTGCCTCCGTCGGTACGTCCGCAGTAGGTATTTTCAAATTTTTCGTTTTTGTCCTCGACGAGTATTTCGTAAATTTTTCCTTCGTGCTCCCTGCTTATTTCTTTGGTTATCCTGTTTTGCAAGGCAATCAGCTTTTTTATTCTTTCAGTTTTGATTTCCTGCGGAACTTGATTTTCCATAGAATAACCGGGAGTGCCCTTTCGCCGACTGTATACGAAGCAGAAGGCTCCGGAAAACCGCGCCTCCTCGATCAGCTTCAATGTGTCGTCGAAATCTTCGTCTGTTTCTCCGGGGAAGCCGACCATTACGTCGGTTGTGAGTCCGACTTCGGGCAAACGTGCTTTTATTATTTTCACGAGGTCGAGATACTGCTCGTGTGTGTAGCGTCTGTTCATTTTTTTGAGCACCGCATTGCTTCCGCTTTGCACCGGGAGATGGATATTTCTGCACAGCGAGGGATATTTTTCTATGACGTCCACTACGCTTTGATTGAAGTCTTTTGGGTGCGAGGTCATAAAACGTATTCTGTGTTTTCCCTCTATTTGCCCCAGCCTTTCCAGAAGTCCGGCAAAAGTCGTACCGTCTTTCAAATCGTTTCCGTATGAATCCACGTTTTGTCCCAGCAGCGTAATTTCCTTGTAGCCTTCGTCGAGCAGCGTGCGAACCTCGTTTATGATATCGTCCGCCGGACGGCTGCGCTCGCGTCCTCTTACGTATGGAACTATGCAGTATGTGCAAAAATTGTTGCACCCGTAAATTATATTTACCCAGGCATTTGTGCCGCTTGTGCGGAAAATGGGACGATCGTCGTTGTCGCCCAGAAAATCTCTGTTAAAAAATCTGCTTGTGGAGAAATTTTCATTTTTGTTTATCACGTCCTCGAGCAAATGTAAATTTGCCGTACCGAGAACGGCGTCCACAAAGGGAAATTTTTCAAAAATTTGCTGCGCCGCCCCCTCCTGCTGCGACATGCAACCGCAAACAACCACCTTCAACTCGGGGCGCGCGCGCTTCAATTTCTTCACCTGCCCTATATGCCCCATGATTTTCGTTTCGGCGGTTTCGCGTATGCAGCAGGTGTTGAAAACTATGACATCGGCGTCCCCTTCCCGAGCAGTTTCTTCAAAGCCTTTGCTTCTCAGTATGCCGGCGATTTTTTCCGATTCGTGCACATTCATCTGGCATCCGTAAGTGTGTATAAAATATTTCTTCAAGTAAAATTCCTCGTTGGAATATTATACAATTTTGTTGCCGAAATTTCAAGCTAAATAATAAAATTGTTGGCTTTTACAAATAATAAAAGCGTGAAGAAACAAAAAATCGCCGCATGGCGCATCGTTATGTTGATAATGGTTTGTATAATTGCTCTATGCATGCTTGCATCGGGCATTTTTATGATTGTCTGTGTGACGGACAAGGATTATGTCAGATTCGATGCGTCAAAAATGAATGAAAACAGAAAAAGAGCCGTTTTCCTCGACGCGGACGGTCAGCCTATGGAAACGGCGGGAGGCAGACGGGGAAAGTATGTTTCCGTTTCGGAATTACACGACTACACGCTTAACGCTTTCGTGTCTACCGAAGACAAGCGCTTTTACAAGCATCACGGATTAGATATCAAAAGAATCGGAGCCGCAGCGATAAAAAATATTTTTTCGGGCAGCTACAAGGAAGGCGCCTCCACCATAACCCAGCAGCTTGTAAAAAATACGTTTCTTACAAACAAAAAGACACTAAAACGCAAGGTAAACGAAATGTTTCTTACTTTAAAGGTCGAACAGGAATATGACAAAAAAGAAATTTTGGAAATGTATCTCAACACGATTTATTTCGGCACAAACGCTTACGGAATAGAAACTGCAAGCAAAACTTATTTCGGCAAATCGGCGTCTGAGCTTACGCTTGCCGAAAGCGCGGGACTTGCCGGCATGCTGAAGGCTCCCAACAATTATTCGCCTATCAACAATTATGCAAAATTTTTGTCTCGCCGAAATCTCGTGCTGGATTTGATGAGGACAAACGGATTCATCGACGACAATCAGTGCGAAAGCGCCAAAGAAGAAAAGATAGATTTGACATTGATAGATACCCGAGCCGCCACGGAAAAAAATTATCTTGGAGCCGCTGTAAACGAAACGTGCAAATTGCTTAACATAAAAGAAGAACAGTTGATAAACAAGCCGTATAAGATAAAAACATTTTTCGATTTTCGACTGCAGAACGCACTGGAAAAAAGCATGAAAACAGAAATCGAAACTTCGGGCGGAGAGTCCGCTTCTCGCTGTGCGTATGTTGTGAATAATATTTCAGGTGGAGTATCTTCTTATATCGGATATTCTAAGTATAATATTTATAACATAAACAGGCAGGTCGGCTCGGCAATAAAGCCCTTAGCCGTATATTGTCCGGCTTTAGACCTCAAGACAATCACTCCTGCTACTCCTGTGTTGGATGAAAAAACCGATTTCGACGGCTATTCGCCTAACAATTTCAACAATAAATATTATGGTTGGACTACGGTCAGGCGCGCGGTAGCCGACAGTATGAATACAGCCGCTGTAAAGGTGCTCAATTCGATAGGAGTAAATGCCTCTATCGGATATCTCAACAAAAACGGGATAAAAACAGATATTCACGACAAAAATTTGTCCATTGCCTTGGGCAGCTTTTACAACGGCGTGAATCTGAAGGAACTTTTGACGGGCTACCTTACGTTGGCAAATTCGGGCGTTTATAAAAGCGTGGGATTTGTCGACGAAGTGTCGTTGAACGGAAAAATCCTTTACAAAAAGAATACTGAAAACGGAGCGAGAGTATTTAGAGACGAAAGCGCATACCTCATGACCGACATGCTCAAAACGGTCACTCAGTCCGGAACAGCTAAAGTTTTGTCCGATTTGAATTTTGAGGTGGCGGGAAAAACAGGTACCGCCGGAGGAAGGAACGGAAATACGGACGCATTTTTCTGCGGTTTCGACACTAAAAACACCTATATGTTCTGGGTGGGAGCAGAAAGCTCCGATCCGCTCGGTGCGGATGTTACGGGAAACGTCTCCGCCCGTCTGGCAAGAGAATTTTTATCGCACGCCTACGACGAGTCCCCCGAAAACTTTAAGCGTCCGCAAAATATCGTAGAAAAGCGGCTGGATAAAAAAACTTTTATTCAAAAGCACGCCTTGGCTCTCGCTCATTCGGAAAATAATCAAAGCGAAGTTTTCACCGAAGTGTTCGAGATGAACAATTGCCCTACCGTCGTGTCGGAGGCGGAAGAAAAAATCATACCGCCGGAGATCAGACTGTGCACCGAAGATGACGTGCCTGTAATATTCGCAGACAACCTCAGCAAAAATCAACGCCTGTACAGAGAATTCGAAGGAAAAGAGATTTGCTTGAAAATCGAGGAGGTTGACGGAGTTGTCTATGCCGTAGACAAAAAAGCCGTCTCAAACGGGATTTACACTTATTACGTAAAAGAAAACGGAAAGAAAGTGAGCAACATCGAATTTTATTACAAGAAAGTTCGTTCTGCAGAAAGAAATGACCGAAAATGGTATGAAAATTGGTTCTGGTAAAAGCACATCCGACAAATTATTTGTCGGATGTGCTTTTTTAATGTTTAAATATCTCCGTTTCCGAAGTGCTTAATGCCCTTTCAATCAAACCGTCTATGTCGAGAGAGCTTTCTGCCCTTATTACGTTTTCGAGCTTTGGTTTCGTTACGGGATTTTTCGGCAAAAAGACTGTACAGCAATCCTCGTAAGGCAAAATGGAGGTTTCAAAGGTGCCTATTTTGCGTGCCGTTTCAATAATTTCATCTTTGTCAAAGCCGATAAGCGGTCTGAAAACAGGTTTTTGCGCAACCGCGTTTGTTACGTTTATGCTTTCCAGTGTCTGACTGGCTACCTGTCCCAAGCTTTCTCCCGTAACAATGGCTCCGCACCCCTCTCTTTGCGCAATTTTGTTTGCAATTCGCATCATAAATCGACGCAGCAAGGTAATCATAAGGTCTTCAGGACATTTTTCATGTATCGTAGTCTGAATTTCAGTGACGGAAACGGTTTCCACGGCGAACTCCAAAGTATATTCCGTCAATTTTTTAGCCAAATCCATCACCTTTTCCTTTGCGCGGAGTCCGGTGTAAGGATAACTATGGAAATGGAGTCCCCGTATCATCATTCCGCGTTTTGCCATCATGTAACCGGCAACAGGACTGTCTATTCCTCCCGACAATAAAAGAAGTCCTTTTCCGCTCGTGCCGACGGGCATACCGTTCACTGCTTTGATGCTGTCGGAATAAACAAGCGTTTTTCCGTTTTCTCTGACATCTATATTGACGCTCCAATCGGGATTGTGCAGGTTTACTTTCAGCTGCGGATTGGATTCCAGCAGCATTCCTCCAATTTCTGCCGACAATTCCATAGATTTCATCGGAAAAGCTTTGTCTGCCCTGTTTGTATTTATTCTGAAAGTGCCCTCGCGCCCTGCGAGGGCTTTGACGCATTGAAAAATTTCATCCACGGTCGAGCTTGTTTCGAGCGCAGAACTCAGGGAGTGAATACCGAAAACTTTTTTAAGTTTTTCTATAATTAAGATTTCGTCGTTTTCGTCGAAATTTACAATTAAATATCTGCCTTGCTGCTTCAAAAGCTCATAGCGAATTCCCAAAAGACTCTTTTTTATGTTTGTCAACAAAGCATTTTCAAAAAAACCTCTGTTGTTGCCTTTAAGATGTATTTCGGAGTATCGTATAATAATTGCTTTTTTCATTTTACACCTTTCAAAATAGCTGCGTTTTTTACTATTGCTTCGGCGAGCAATTCCGCTTGTTTTACGGTATTATATTTTCCGAAGGAAATGCGGATACCTCCTTCGGAATACTCCTTCGGTACGCCCAAGACCTCGAGCAGCCTGCTGCTTTTATGCTTTGAGCTGCATGCCGAACCGTTGCCGACAATAAAGCCGTCGTTCTCCAGCAGCCGCATCAAAACCTCCGACTTTATATTCTTGAAAACCAGATAAATCAACGAATTTGTTCCGTTTTGCGAAAGATTTAAAAAATCGAGGTCGGAATCCGATACTATTCTCAAAATAGTATTCTTCATATTTTCAAAATTAGAATTACTATTTATTAAATCGGCGGAGAGCTGCTCGGCAATTTTGCCTAAGCAAACAATATTTGCCACGTTCTCCGTGCCCGGTCTTATGTCTTTTTCCTGACCGCCGCCGTGCAAAACGGGACTCAATCTTATGCCTTTTTTAATAAAAAGAGCTCCTACTCCCTTGGGCGCATGAATTTTGTGTCCGCTCAAGGTGTAAAGGTCTATCGGGGCGGAGTGCAGTCGGACGGGAATTTTTCCGTAAGCCTGAACGCCGTCCGACATAAATAATAAATTTTTGTTTTTCGATTTGGCTGCGCAAGAAAGCTTTTCAATATCGTTTACGGCGCCCGTTTCGTTGTTTACGTGCATAAGGCTGACAAGCAAAGTCTCGTCGTCCACCAGACTGCGGATACTTTCTTCCTTTGCCGCCCCCTCGCCGTCGAGGTCGGCATAACGGATTTCTATGCCCTTGTTTTTTAAATGCTTAATCGTATTGTACACGGCGGGATGCTCGACGCGCGACGTGACAATATTTCCTTTTTTTGCGCCTACCGCTCCCAAAATTGCAAGGTTGTCGGACTCCGTACCTCCCGAAGTGAAGTAAATTTCGTCTGCGTCAGCGCCTAAAGACTTGGCGACCTTGATTCGCGCATCCTCTATTGCCTTAAATACTTCCGTCGAGTGGTCGGACGACGCGGACGGGTTGAAATAGTTTTCGCATGAATATTTTTTCCAGAGCTCCGCAAGCGACGAATCAAGCTGTGTCGTTGCGGCATTGTCAAAATAGTATAACATAGATTTATTTCAGTGTCACGATTGTGACGCCGCTTTCTCCTTCTCCGTATTTGCCCAGTCTGAAACTGTCTACAGACGGGTGCGTAGCAAAATATTTGTGCAATCCCTTTCTGAGTGCGCCCGTTCCCGTCCCGTGCACAACGCGTATTTCGGTAAGTCCGGAAAGAATCGCGTCGTCGATAAACTTGTCCACGTTTAAAATCGCTTCGTCAACGGTCTGTCCGAGAAGTATAATTTCTCTTGCGGGTGCAGCCGCTCTTATAGAAGTTTTAACGCTGCGCGAAGGTGAAACCTTTGGCTTTTCGGACAACTCCACACACTGATACAAGTCTTCCGCATCGGTAAAAACGGTCAGCTTGTTGACCTTGACTTCGATTTTGCCGTTTTTTCCGAATCCGGAAACAATCCCGCTAGAATTCATTTTTTTGACAAACACCTTGTCGCCTATTTTTATCTTGTTGCGGTCGACGCGCTCTCCCGTAATAATATCCGATTCGTCATCCTTGACCTCATATTTCTTGTCGTCAAGTTTTTTTATCACGGATCGCGCTTCAAACAAACTTTTCTCTTCCAAAGCCGCCGCGCGCACCATTTTTTTCAGACGGTCGAGCAATTCTTCCGCTTCGGCCTTTGCGCTGCTTATTATGCGCTTGGCTTCAATCTGAGAGCCCGACAACAGGCGCTCTCTTTCTTCCTTTAAAAGCTTTGATTGATTGACCGCCTTTGCGTATTCCTCCTCCGTTTTGGCTTTGACCGAGTTTAATTCATCGAGCTGCGCTTTGTACTGGCGGCGCAGCGTATCGGCGTTTTTCAAAACATTTTCAAAGGACACCTTTTCCGCAGAAAGCTTGCTTCTGGCATTGTCTGTTATTTCTTCTCGCAAACCGAGCCTTCCGGCAATGTCTATCGCGTTTGAGCTGCCCGGTATTCCCAAAATCAGCTTGTATGTTGGAGACAAAGTGCCTGCGTCAAACTCCATAGAAGCGCTTTCGACTCCGGGTGTCGCGAGGGAAAATTCCTTAAGTCTTCCGTAATGCGTTGTCAGTACGGATTTGGCGCCGCTGTTTAAAATAAATTCCGCAATCGCGAGAGCCAAAGCCGCGCCTTCGTTGGGATCGGTTCCTGCGCCTACCTCGTCCAGAAGCACCAGAGACATTTCGTTTATTGATTCGGTAATATAAGAAATGTTTTTTATATGACTGGAAAAAGTGCTCAGGCTTTGCTCAATGCTTTGTTCGTCGCCAATGTCGCAAAAGACATTTTCAAAAACAGAAACGGTCGTCCCGGAATCCGCAGGCAAAAAAATTCCGCTCATAGCCAGCAGACAGAACAGTCCGACGGTCTTCAAGGAAACCGTTTTTCCGCCCGTATTGGGTCCGGTAATCACTATCATATCGAAATCCCCGCCCAAACGGACGTCGACAGGCACAACCGAATTTTTATCGATAAGCGGATGGCGCCCCCTCTTTATGTCAAGCAAGCCTTTATCGTTCAGATTGGGGCGGGCGGCTTTCAAGTCAACCGCAAATCGGGCTTTTGCAAACACTCCGTCGATATAAGAAATGATTCTCGTATTTTCAACCAAAAATTGTGCAAAACCGCTGATTTTGTCAGTAAATTCCGCCAAAATCCGCTCTATTTCTTCGCGCTCCTTCAAAATAAGCTCTCTGAGCTGATTGTTCAGGTTGACAATGGCGATTGGCTCGATATACAATGTCGAGCCTGTTGCCGATTGATCGTGAACAATTCCCTGAATATTGCTTTTATATTCCTGCTTGACGGGTATAACGTATCTGTCGTTTCTCAAGGTGACGATGTCGTCCTGAAGATATTTGGAAATAGCGGACGACCTCGAAAACGATGAAAGCTTTTCTCTGATTTCGGCATTGGTTTTTTTGATTTTTTGGCGCAAAGAAAACAGCTGCTCCGACGCTCTGTCGTTTAACTCCTCTTCGTTGATTACGCAAAAATCTATTTCGTCTTCAACCGTTTTGTTGGCGTACAAACCGTTTGCCATGTCGGGCAAAAGCTTTGCAGGCACGGGTATGGGAGAATTCAATGTTGAACTCAGCAATCTGGAGGTGCGCAGCGTGCGCATAACGGTCAACAGCTCCCTGAGAGAGAGTGTGGAATTGATTTTTGCTTTTGCAGCTATATCATCCACCGAGTCGATGCCAAAATCCGGATGAATGCCGAAATTGACAAAGTTCAAGGCTTCTTCGGTTTCGTCCAGCAATGACTCAGCTTTGTCGAGCAAGCTTGTAGGTCTCAAAAGTCTGATTTCATTTTTAGCCTTACTGCTTGTCGCGAATTCGGATACGCGCTCAAGCATGTCGAAATATTCAAGCTTTTTTAAGGTTTTTTCTTCTATCATTTTTATTTTACGCTGTTGGTCAAATGCCCTGAGGTAAATTGTCCGTTTTTACGATATCCGTCGTCGCACCCTTGCGCCAGCAAAGCAAAGTGCTTGATTTCTTCGACATCTCCGCCGAATTTCAGGAAAAATCTGCCCGGGAAATCAATTTTTCGCGTTGCGTTCAAAGGAACGCAATTTTCTATCTCGAAATAGCAGCGCGCGATGCGTTTTCTTTTGACGGCAAAGCTCCTGTCGGTTTTGTCCCGATAAAAAAGCTTTTGAAATCTGCATTTTTTACATTCATTGCCGAAGTTGACTTTTATCGGACAATGCGCGACGGTCATAACCGTAATTTCTCCTCCGGCAAATATGTAAGCGTCACTCATGTCGCGGCGTATGTCTTTTAGGCTCAATTCCTGCGACGCAAAATATGCTTTAACCTTCAATCCTTTACCCAAAATGCATGCCGATTCTCTGTTGAATATGTTTAAGCCCAGCCCGAGCACTACGTTGAGAGAATATTTTTCCGCCAATCCCAGCGCGTATAAATTGTTTGCGACAATGCCCGTAACGCCGCATTTTTCTATGATGTCGGACAAAATCGAAAGGTCGCTTTTGACGGCGAAATTAGGCATATCGAGATAAAAGTCTTTGCAAGCGCGTGAAAATTCGTTTATCTCCTGAACGGAATAATCCTCCGGTTTAAATACAATCCAATCGGAAAACTCTTTGATTTTCAAAAATTCATCCGCGTTTTTAACCTGACAAATGACCTTGCCCGAGCTTTCGAGATACGGCAAATCCAAGCTTTGCGGATACGGACGAATATTTTTTCTCTGCGCGTACTCTTTTCTTTTATTTTCGAAAGAATCAAGCAAGGCTGCGCGCAGCTCTTCTATTGCCTCCCGCCGCAGCTCGTTGACCGACGATTTGGGGAGGAAAATATGCCCTGCCTTAACTATTATGTTTGTAATAGTAAATTCCGTTTGCCCTGTTTTTGATAATAATTCTTCAATTTGTGCTTCAGACAAAGGTTGAGTCAGTGCGCGTTGTGCTATAAGCTTGCCCTTTACCTGCACGCTGCAGCCGTTTGCGGAAAGCTTAAGCAACGGGTATTCCCCCGCTTTGACGATAAATTCCGCGCTTACATCTATTCTTTTTTCGGCGTGCGCTATACGATAGTTCATTGCGGCGCTGCTGGTGAGATTGACGTGGTCTCCCTCCTTGGGATAACCGGAAAATTTTATATCGGTAAATTTGCGGGAGGAATTGCTTGCCGCAACACAATTTCCCGTTTCTTCGTTTCCGCGAAATATTTTGAAGCTGTCGCCTTCGTGCAGAAACATATTGCTTTCGATTACGAATCTGCCGTCAACTTTTTTTATTACCCCTGCATCAATACCCTTATGCCCCTGAAATTGCGGGTAAATTATATTGTCGGAGTTGTTAAGGTAGCCTGACGTGAAATCTCCTCTGTTGAAAGCGATTTTCAACTGCTTAATATCGTCGGAATTGCACTCGTAGTCATTGTCAAGAATTTTTCTGTAAACGGCACATGTTTGCCCGACATATTGCTCTCGCCTGTTTCGCCCTTCTATCTTGAATATGCTTACACCCGCCTCTGAAAGCCTTTTTGCCGTATGAACGCCGCAAAGATCCTTGGCAGAAAGAAGATATCCGCTTTTTTTAAGCTCTCCGTCATCTCCGAAGGAACGGTAAAGCTGTCTGCAGGGCTGCGCGCACAGCCCTCTGTTGCCGCTGTTGCCGTCCACAAACGATGACAAATAGCATTGTCCCGAAATGCAAACGCAAAGAGCGCCGTGCAGAAAGCACTCCGTTTCTATATCGACTCTGCTGTTGATGTCGCAAATATCGTCGTAAGGCGTTTCTCTGGATAAAACCGCAACATCCGCTCCGAGCTTCCTTGCGGTTTCGGCGCCGAAAACATTGTGTACATTGAGTTGAGTGCTGGCAACCGTTTTGATGCCTTTGTGCGAGGAGCAAAAGCAAAGCAAGGCGGGATCCGTGACAATGATGCCGTCCGCTTTCAAATCGGCGAGTTGTTTGACAAATGCTTTTGCTTCTTCAAGCTCGTCCTTTTTCAGCGAAGTGTTGACGGTCACGTAAACCTTGACGCCGAACAGATGGCAAAAGCTTATCCAATCCGATATGTTTTCGAGACTGAAATTTTCGGCTTTTAATCTTGCGTTGAATTTGTTCAGCCCGAGATAAACCGCGTCAGCGCCATTGAATACGGCGGCTCTTAATGCGTTTGCGCTGCCCGCAGGCGCAAGCAGCATTGGTTTTTCAACGGAGTCTCGCATTGAAACGCTCTCCCAAAGCGCGCAATGCGCGCTTGATTTGCGGCTCTACATCCTCGTCGCTCAGAGTTTTGTCGTTGTTTCTGAATTTCAACGACAAAGCCACGCTCTTTTCGTTTTC
>URVX01000014.1 GCA_900551395.1 uncultured Subdoligranulum sp.
ATATGTGGCGCCCGATTTCGTGACGGCGCAGGAAACGCTGCGCTGTCTGAACGACCTGACGGGCGGCGGCTTTGTCTATCTGCCGCACAACGAGGACACGCTGCTTTTCAAGCAGGGCACGGGGCGTCTGCGCCTTGAAATAAACGCCGCGCTGGACAAAATCATGAGCGGCGCGCGCGGAGTCGTGCTGTGCGCCGACGCGCTTGCCGCGCGTTATCCGTTTAAAGAGGCTTTCGCGGCGGGGCGGCGCGTTTTTAAGAGAGGTGATATCGTTTCTACAGCTTATCTCGCCCGATTCCTTTCGGACGACGGTTTCAAGCGCGTTCCCAAGGTGGAAAAGGCGGGAGAGTTTTCAATAAGGGGAGACATAGCGGACATTTTTCCGCCCGACTCCGATTCTCCGGTGAGGCTTGATTTTTTCGACGACGAAATCGAAAGCATAAAAATTGTGGACAAGGAAACCTTCAGGTCGGGCGACGAGCTTGAACAGATTTCGCTGTATCCGTTGTTTTCCGTGCCTAAGGGCGCGCTGCAAAGCGACGTTGCGAAAAAGCTGCAAAAGTCGGCTGCGGGACAAAGGCTTTCTCCCGACGCGAGGACGAGGCTTGTGACTGTGCTTGACGAAATTTTGCCCGAGCTTGACAACGGAACTGCGGACAACGGATGGCTTATGCCTTTTTTCCCTTGCTCGGGGCTGGCAGAATATCTGCCGACCGATGCCGTTATGGTGTGGGACGAGCCGAAAATGCTGACGGACAAGCTCAACCGCACCTACGACGAGTTTTTTATGCGTATTTCCAATCTGTTGTCCGTGGGTGAAATTCTGCCCGAGCACGCGGAGCAGCTGGCGCGGCGCGAAAGCGTGTTTTCCGCTTTCGACGCTTTTAACCAGCTGGCGCTTATGGGGCTGGCAAGCGCGGACTCCTTTTTTCGTCCCACAGCCGCAGTTTCGCTCAAATCCACGCCGCTGTTCAATTACAAATTCAACATACGCCAGCTTGGAGAGGACATAAAGCGTTGGAAGCTCAACGGCAACAAGGTAGGAGTTTTCTGCGACGATGACGCTCGCGCCGAAAGACTGGCGTCAGCGCTCGGAGAGGTTGATTGTCCCGTAACGGTTTCTTACGGCGAGCCGGAGGAGCTGGGCGAAAACACAATCATAGCCGCCCGCCTTGCAAGAGGCTTTGTCAGCCACTCAAACAAGCTGGCGATAGTCGGCGGAGACGACGTGTTTTCCAAGCCGGCAGGACAGTCCGACCGCAAGCTGACCAAAAAGCGCGACAAGGTTTTTCTTTCTCTCGAAAAGGGCGATTACGCCGTGCACGAGGTGCACGGTATAGGTCTATGCGACGGAGTGCATACTCTGACGGGAAGCTTCGGCACGAAGGATTTCATCAAGCTGCTTTTCCGCGACGGCGAGGCGGTGTACGTCCCCGTGGAAAATACAGACATGCTCAGCAAATACGGCGGAAGCGAAACGGCTCCGCGCCTGAGCCGTCTCGGCGGGGCGGAGTTTGAAAAGGTCAAGTCCAAAGTCAAGAGCAGTCTCAAAGCCATGGCTGTGGATTTGATAAAGCTTTATGCCGCGCGGCGCAATTCGCGCGGGTTTTCTTACAAAACGGACGACTATCTGGACGAGGAGTTTGCCGCCGCCTTTCCCTACGCGGAAACGGAAGACCAGTTGAAGTGCATCGAAGAAATAGACGCCGATTTGAAAAGCACGCGCATTATGGATCGTCTGCTTGTCGGGGACGTGGGCTTCGGCAAGACGGAGGTTGCCATGCGGGCCGCCTTCAAGGTGGTTTCAAACGGATTTCAGGCGGCGTTTCTCGCGCCCACGACCATACTTGCGGAGCAGCACTACAACACCTTAAAGCAGCGTATGGAGCATTTTGACGTGAGAGTGGGCTGTCTCAACCGTTTCCGTTCCGCCGCCGAACAGAAAAAAATAATCAAAGAGCTGTCGGAAGGCAAGCTCGACATTGTCGTGGGCACGCACAGACTGCTCAGCAAGGACGTGGCGTTCAAAAATCTCGGACTTTTGGTGCTTGACGAGGAGCAGCGCTTCGGCGTCGAGGACAAGGAAAAGCTCAAGGTGCTGAAAACGGGCGTGGACGTGCTCACCATGTCGGCAACGCCCATACCGCGCACGCTGCACATGGCACTGACGGGTATGCGCGACATAAGCACCATCACCACTCCTCCCAAGGAACGCGTCGCCGTGGAGTCTTACGTTACGGTTCAGTCCGACGCGCTGATAAGGGATATTATTTTGCGCGAATTCAACAGACAGGGACAGGTGTTTCTCGTTTATAATCGTGTCGAAACCATAGACCTTTTCGCGGCGGGGCTCAAACGGCTTGTTCCCGAAGTGAAAATAGCCGTCGCGCACGGTCAGATGAACGAGGAAGCTCTGGAAAACAATATTTACAAATTTTCTCAGGGGCTTTTCGACGTGCTGGTGTGCTCCACAATCATAGAAAACGGCATAGACATGCCCAATGCCAACACTTTGGTGGTTTGCGACGCCGACAGGCTGGGATTGAGCCAGCTCTACCAGCTGCGCGGTCGCGTCGGACGGGGCAGTCGTCTGGCTTTCGCATATTTTTTGTTCAAGGACGGCAAAATCCTTTCCGAAACGGCTTACAAGCGGCTGTGCGGCATTGCGGAGTACAGCGAGCTGGGCAGCGGTTTCAAAATAGCAATGAAGGATCTGGAAATCCGCGGGGCGGGCAACGTGCTGGGAAAGGAGCAGCACGGGCACATGCAAAGAGTGGGCTACGATATGTATGTCAAGCTGCTTAACGAGGCTGTTGGAGAAATAGAAGGAAAGCCTGCCGAGCGCGCCGTCAACACAACGGTGGAGGCGGAGGCGGACGCATTTGTGCCCGAAGACTATATAGACAAGGACAACAGAATGACGCTTTATCAGCGGCTTGCGGGAATTTCCGGTCAGGAGGAAGCGGAAAAGCTTGCCGACGAGCTGAGAGAAATTTACGGCGAGCCGCCGCAGGAGGTGAAAAATCTTCTGGAAATCGCCTTGATAAAACGACTTGCGTCAGACGCGGGCTTCGACAGGGTAAGAGTGGACAAAAAAGGCGCGGAACTTGACTTTGCCGACAAAAAATATCTCTCTAATCCCAAGCTGTTTGAAGCAATGGAGAAAGAAAAGCAATTCTGCAGGCTGGACGCAAGCAAAAGGCTGTCCGTTTTGTTCGTCTTCGACGGCGGCAACGCTGCGGCAAATTTGCGGCGATTGAAAAATTTCTTGCAGGCTTTGAGCTGAAATTGATTTAATACACTTGCAAGAAACGAAAAAGTCTTGTATAATGTTTTGGTATATGGGGACATATACCTTTGCCAAAGGTTAAAAACATTTTCGGAGAACTTGAAATGACAAAAAAAATTACTCGCATATTCTGCATGGTTTTGGCGCTGGCGCTTGTATGCTCTTTTGTCGCCGGCTGCTCGATGTTTCAGACCAACGCCGACCGTTACAGAGAAAAGACCGCGATGACGGTCGGAGAGCAGACAATCACAGTCGGCGCGCTCGAGGACTTCATAAACAACAACATTTCCGGCTATATCAATCAGGGCTATGATATTCAGACGGTGTGGGACTCGCTCATGCCGCAGTTTGTCATGAATTACGTTTTGGTGGACATGCTTAAAAACGATTTGCCTTGGCCTAAGGTCACGCAGACGCATTCGTTGGCTTCGGAATATCCCGATACGGAATATCTGAAAAACGAGGGCGACATGGAATTCATTATGAAAACCATCAAAAATTCGCTTTATTCGTCTCTTGACAGCCTTGTGGAAACCGAGCTTGGCAACAAGTACAAGCTCAACGCCGCGGAGGAAGAGGAGGAGCGCAAGGAAAACATTATTCCCGAAGACGAGCTTAATCTGCCTTTGGGAGGGCTTACGCTCAACGACTACGACGACGACATCGAGGGGCTGGACGAGGATCTGGCGAAATACAAGCCGGACAGCGAGCTGACCATTGACAGCATTCTCAACGGCTACAAATTCGAGGACGAAAACGACCCTCTGCTGCTGGACGCTCTGGCAAAAATCAACGACAGAATAGCGCAGAACGAGGACGCTTCGGACGACGAAAAGGTTGCTTTCACCGCAAAGGAATATATGACGGCGCAGAAAGCGGCGTTCAATTCCTTGACGCGGTCGGTGGAAAACAATTATTACGGCTGGTCGATGGAGCAGTTTCTCGATTATCAGATAAGAAGCACTGTATTCAACCGTCTCGCACAGGAGTATACTATGGTATATTACGAGAGAATAGAAACCGAAGGCGAGGGACAGCAGCTTATACTTTCCAGACTGATTGAAAAATACGAAAATCTCAAGGCGGCGCAGGAGGAAGATTTCAGACTTCATCCGACCAAGTTCGAGTCTTTCGTGACCTCGCTTTCCGACACGAGCTTCATTTACACCGTGCCCGAGCAGTATGAAAACGAATACGCTTTCATTAAAAATCTGCTTATATCGTTCACCGACGAGCAGAAAGCGGTGCTGGAATATTACGGAAACGTATACGGCAAAAACAGCGCGGCTTATCTTGCAAAACGCGACGAGCTTGCAACGCAAATCAAAGCTACGGATTTCAAAAGCGAAAAGGACGACGAGGGCGAATATGCCAAGCTGGAAAACATTTTTACCATTGCGGACGGAAAGGTGGTTTTCGCCGACAGCGCGCTCAAGACGGCTTTGGAAGCTGTTTCCGGACCAAATGATTTCGCGGCGCTGATTGACCGCTACAACGAAGATCCCGGCGCTCAGGGCTCCACCTACGATTATGTGATAAAGGTCAAGGAGCCGGATCCCGCAGGCACTAAGGACAACTGGGTTGCCGAGTTTTCCGCCGCCTCCCGCCAAGCGATTGCCGAAGGACAGGGGACTTACAAAATCGCAGTCACCGATTACGGCGTGCATATCGTTTATTTCACCGATTTTGTCAAGGCGGAGAGCTTTGACTTTGCAAATGAAAGATACACGCAGGGAACGCCGGCGTACAGATTTTTCAAGACGTATTACGACGCCGTGAAGGCTACGGTTTACAACGATATCATGCAGGCAAGCTACGACAGCTATTTCGACGAAAATAAAATTTCGGTTGAAAACAAAAACATCAAAAGTATCTTAAAGCAGCTGGGCGTCGAGCTCAAATGGCAGCTTTGAAAACGGGAGCCGAACTTCGGCTCCTTTTCATTTCTGTTTTTTTTCGGTTCGGGCGCATAAAAACGCAAAAGCTTCAAACACTAAATTTGCTGACAAAGATTAGGCAAACAAGAGGTGTTTATGTCGCTTGGAATCACACGCAAAATCGACGAGCTCGGTCGCATCGTAGTGCCCAAAGAGCTGAGAAATACAATGAACCTCAAAGAGGGCAGTCTGATGGAAATCACTGCCAACGAGGACAGTATTGTTATGAGAAAGCTTTCGCCTTTGGACAGAGGAAGGGAGTTTGCGGCTTTAATCGCGGACACTCTTTCGAGACAAACGGACGGAGCGTTGGTTTACGTCGTCAGCGACGACGAAATCGTGGCTAAATGCGGCAAGGGCAGCAGGGATTTGGACGAGATTCCCGAAGCGGTTAAACACCACATCGACAAGCACCGTTATTCAGGCGGCACTGTCGTTATCGGCGACGGAGAGAACGCAGCCGAGTTTGTCGTCACACCCATTTCGGCGGACGGCGAGCTTTACGGACATCTTGTCACTTCGCGAAATTTTTCTCTTTCGGGAGAGCTTAGTAAATTCGCGGCGACTTTGTTTTCCACATATCTGAGTTAGCGCATTTTATGACGCGGGCGCTGTGCGCCCGCGTAGGTTTGTCCGACGGGTTTAATCCGCGCCTTTGTGGGCAAAGCTTAAAGGGTTACATATATTGCGGGAGGATTTTTCGGAAACTAAAGACAAGGCTCTCTCAATATATTGACAAAACCTCTTTCCTTATAGGAAGGAGGTTTTTTGATTTTTATTTTATGCCCGCTTTCCGCGTTTCGTGCAAATACCGCAAAAAACTACATATACTAATCTTATGAAAAAGGGGACAAGAAGAAACAGTTTTCTGCTGGGCGCGGTTGTGCTGTCCGCAGGCGGCATTATCGCCAAGATTTTGGGCGCGGTATATCGCATTCCGCTTACCAACATGCTGGGAAGCTACGGCATGGGGCTTTATCAGCTGGTTTTTCCCATGTATTCGCTGGTGCTCACCTTGAGCGGAGCGGGTTTTTCTATGGCTGTAAGCAAAATGGTTGCCGCGCGCTTGGAGCAGAACAAAACCGAAGAAGCAAAGCGGGTTTTTAAAAGCGCTTTGCTGATTCTTTTAATTCTGGGAGTGCTGAACACTCTTATTCTTTTGCTGGGCGGAGACCTCATTGCGCGAATTCAGGGCAATGCCAATCTCGGCGTGCTTTACAGACTGATCAGTCCGTCGGTGCTGCTTGTGTGCCTTGTCAGCGCATTCAAGGGGTATTTTCAGGGCAAAATGAATATGGCGCCGACCGCGCTGTCGCAGATTTGCGAGCAGGTAGTCAAGCTTGTAGCCGGACTTTATCTCGCTTATCTTTTCATGCCCGATATTGAAAAAGCGGTGGGCGGCGCGGTGTTCGCGGTGACTTTGTCCGAAGGCGTGGCGTTGGCGGTGTTTGCGTTTATTTATTTCTTTGACGTCCGCAAGGAAAAGAAATCGCTTCCGCTGAAAAATGCTGCGGAGCAGCCGTCCGAATACAAGCTCTTGATGAAGGAGCTGATGGCAATAGCTCTCCCTCTGACGCTGGGCGGTCTTATAATGCCCGTTTCGCAGCTTACCGACAGCGCTTTGGTGCTCAATCTGGTCAAGGCGGGCGACGCGACGACTCTTTACGGAATATGGAGCGGTCCGGTTCACTCATTGCTGGGGCTGCCGGTGGTGCTGGTTGGCGGAGTGGCGGCAGCCGTTTTGCCTGCAATCAGCAGGGCGCACGTGTCGGGAAACAAGCCTTTGATGGATGCCAACGTAAATTCCGCGCTTAAGCTTACAAACGTCATTGCGCTTCCGTGCGTGCTGGGCTTCGCATGCTTAAGCAATCAAATCGTGCACCTGCTCTATTCCGCGCTTCCGCAAGCCGATTTGCAGCTTGCCGGCAGACTGCTGGCGTTTTCTTCGGTAAGCATATTGTTTCTTGCTTTGTCGGGCACGTGCACGTCAATTATGCAGGGGACGGGAAGAATTTACTTTCCGCTGCTTTTCTTGGGTATTTCCTGCGTCGTCAAAATAGTCTTGAATTTAATTTTGATGCCCATAGAACAAATTAACATCTATGCGTTTGCAATTTCCACGACAATATGTTATCTTTTAAGTGCCGCGTTGGGACTCGGGTTTATTACGCGCAGACAAAACGTGAAAATCGACGTCATGCAGACCTTTTTCAAGCCGCTTGCGTGCACTTTGGCAATGACTTTGACGTTGGTGCTGTTTTCGGTTCTTGCGCCCGATTTTGTGAATACGCGTCTGGGAACGGTGGTCGCCATATTGGCGGGAGGAGCGGTTTACGCGGTGTTTGTCGTACTGCTCAGGGTTTTCGGCAGCGTGGACAGAGTGTATATGAAAATAAAGGCGCGGCTGTCAAGGAGAACGAATGGAAATTGAAAAAGACGTTGTTTATCTTACCGTTTCGTGCGGGCTGCTTTGCGAAGCTCCTGAAAGATTTTCGGGGTATGATTTGAAAATAACGCCGCCTTTCGACGGCAGGCTGGCTTCGGCGGTCGAAAGGCTGTTCGGCGGCGTCGCTTGTGCGATTGACGACGGGGGCAACGAAATTTCCCTTTCGGATGTGCCGCATAAGACGCGGTGGATTTACATAAAGCAGCCAAATTTTCTTCGTAAAAAAAGTTATTCCTTCAATGACGTGATTGATATTTTGAGCGCTCTGCGCGGCGAGAACGGCTGCCCGTGGGACAGAGCTCAGACGCATGAAAGCATACGCTCCAATCTGATAGAGGAGGCGTACGAGCTTGTTGACGCAATCGACCGGAAAGACAACGCAAAAATAATAGAAGAAACGGGCGACCTGCTGCTGCAGGCGGTGTTTCACATGACTATCGCGAGGGAAGCGGGGGAATTCGTTTTCGTAGACGTTTACGACGCGCTTTGCAAAAAGCTGATAACCAGACACTAGCATATTTTCGGCGGCGACACGGCGACAAACAGCGAGGAGGCGCTTGCCAGCTGGGAGAAAAACAAGCTGCGCGAAAAAAGCATAACGTCTGTGGCGCAGAATATGAACGAGGTGCCGCAGGGCATGCCGGCGTTGCTTCGCGCTTACAAGGTGGCAAAACGCGCGGCAAAGGGCAATCTGGTGGTTTCCGATATAGACAAAGCTTTCGAGCTGGTGCCGGACAAGCTTCGCGGGCTTAAAAGCGAGTTTTTAAAAGGCGGGGAGGTCGAGTCCGCTGTCGGAGAAGCGCTTTTTGAGCTTGTAAATCTGTTTCGTCTTATCGGCGCGGAGCCGGAGATTGCACTAAACAAATATATCGGGCGTTTTGTGTCCGACGCCGTCGAAAAGGAAAAAAACTGCGGTTGGTGCTCAAAGGACGCGTCGGAAAAGAAATGACGGAACGCAGCATAGAAAAAATTCTGAAAAGCAATCTGATGCTGAGTCCGCTTGCCGGTTATACCGACGCGGGCTTCAGAGCGCTGGCAAAGGATTTCGGCTGCGGGCTTACCGTTACGGAAATGGTGTCCGCAAAAGGACTTGCGATGAACAACCGAGTGTCGCATGACCTGCTTTACGTCGCGGAGGAGGGACCTGTAGCTGCCCAGCTGTTCGGAAACGACCCCGACGCGTTTGCCGAAGCGCTTAAAAAGCCATGCTTCGACAGATTTGAAATAATAGATATAAATATGGGCTGTCCCCAGAAAAAAATCGTGGGTAACGGCGAGGGCTGCGCCTTGATGGCAGACGTCAAGCGCGCCGAAAAAATTATACTTGCGGTAAGAAAGAGCACGGACAAGCTTGTCACCGTCAAGTTCCGCAAAGGATACGGCGACGAGAACACCGCCGCCGAGTTTGCGAAAATGTGCGAGGGGGCGGGAGCCGACGCAATCACCGTGCACGGCAGAACCTCCAAGGAAATGTTTTCCGGACGCGCGGACTGGCGTGTCATAGCAGACGCGGTGTCCGCCGTGAAAATTCCCGTTTTTGCCAACGGAGACATCGCGTGCCGCGAGGATTATTTAAAAGTAAAGGAGACGACAGGTTGCTTCGGCGCGGCGGTGGGGCGCGGAGCGATGGGAAAGCCTTACGTTTTTGCTGAGATAGCCGGGAAAGCCTATACCTTTGACGCCTGTGCGGCAATAAAAAAGCATTTCGACATACTGCTTTCTTTTTTGCCGGAAAGACTGTGCGTAAACGAAATGAAAAAGCATATTTGCTGTTATCTCAAGGGCGTGCGCGGCTCACGCAAGGCGATGCCCCTGCTTCAGCGCGCCGAAACCGCAGAGGAAACCCTGCGTCTTGTCCGGGAGTTTCTGAGCCAATGCGAAGCAAGCGTCTGAGCTTGGCGAAAAGGCTTTGTCGTCGTCGTTTCCGGCTCGATTTCGATTGACAGAACCGGCGAAAAAAGCTATTATATACAGGTGAAAATTATTCATATTTTTTGAAATCGACTGCTTTTCTTAAAAGTAAAAAAGCGTTTCCGAAAATCGATTGACGCACGGAGGACAAATGGGCGTTTGGGAGTATATTAAGATTGCGATAGGCTTTTTCGCCGGTATCGGAACTCTCTTGGTGGGCATGAAAATGATGTCCGGAGGTATGGAAAGGGCGTCCGACAAGGGCTTGCGCAAGCTTTTTTCCAAAATGAGCGACAATCGGTTCATCGGCGTGGGAGTGGGCTGCGCGGTGACGGCTTTGGTACAAAGCTCCGCGGCAACCACCGTCATGGTCGTAGGGTTTGTCAACGCCGGAGTAATGACGCTTTTTCAGGCTACGTCCATAATTATGGGCGCAAATATAGGTACGACAGTCACCGCCCAGATACTTGCGCTTCAATCCTTTTCGATAACCGCGGATTTCACTCTGTTCGCCTTTGTGGGAGTCATGGTTCAGATGCTCGCCAAGAGCGACACCGCAAAAAACGTGGGCTTTATGCTGGCGGGGCTGGGCATAACCTTTGTGGGACTGTCGCTTATGTCCGACTCTATGTCGGAGCTTGCCAAGGAGCCCGTCATAGTCGAATTGCTCGAAAGGCTGACCAATCCGATTCTGCTTGCCTTGATAGGCGTTGCTCTCACCGCTCTCATACAAAGCTCTGCGGCGGTTACCGCCATTTTGATAGGCATGGTGGGAAATGGAATAATGATAGGGGGAGGCGGCAACGGCATTCTGTTTGTAATTATGGGTACCAATATCGGTACATGTATGGCTTCGATTCTTTCCTCCATAGGCGCCAACGCCAACGCCAAACGGGCGGCGTTCATACACTTTATGTTCAACTTTATCGGCTCGGTCGTGTTTATTGTCATTTGCCTGTGCTGGAGCAGCTTCAAAGCCGTTGTTATCGACAGCTGGATACGCAATCCGCAGCAGCAGATTGCCATGTTCCATACGCTGTTCAATATTTTCACTACGCTTTTGCTTATTCCGTTTTCGGGGTCGCTCGTAAAGCTCTCTCGGTTGGTCATACGCGACAAGAAGGCGGTAAACGAGTTTTCCGTTAAATATATCGACGAGCGTATACTGCAGACGCCTGCAATCGCTCTGGCGCAGCTGATAAAGGAAATGACCTACATGCTTGAGGTGGCTCAGCGCGCGCTGGACAAGTCTATGGAAAATTTTATTAAACGAACCGAGGATGAGGAGCCGGTGCGAAAGGATTTGAGAGAAATCAATTATCTTTCGGGCAAGGTGACCGATTATCTCATCAAGCTGTCCGAGGAGGATATGTCGCACAACGACGAGCTTACCGTTTCCTCGCTTTACAAGGTGCTTAACGATATTTTGCGCGTGGCGGATTTTTCCAACAACATAATGCGTTATCTGCGCGTTGCTATCGCAAACGAGCTGTATTTTTCCGCCGAGGGACTCAACGAAATTAGGGAAATGTACGCGCTGGTTGACGAGCTTTTCAAGGATGTGAATTACAGCTTCGCAAACCGCACCGTCAGATTGCTTGCCAAAATAGAGGAAACAGAGTCCAAAACGGACAAATTCAAGCTTCAGCTTCAGCAGAACCACCTTGACAGGCTCAAGGGCGGCAACTGCAAGTCGGAAAGCAGCAGTCTTTACGTCAATCTTATCGGCAACATCGAGAGAGTAGCCGATCACTTGGTTTATATCGCTCAAAGCGTCAACGAGGAGTGAAAAATGAAAAAAAGCATATCCGACATAAACGTAAACGGCAAACGTTGTCTTGTGAGAGTGGATTTCAACGTCCCGCTTGACAAAAGCGGCAAGGTGGCGGACGACAGCAGAATAACCGCCGCCCTGCCTACGATAGAATATCTGTCTGAGCATGGTGCAAAGGTTATTCTTTGTTCCCATCTGGGAAGACCGAAAGGCGCTTTCAAGCCCGAGCTTTCGCTTAGACCGGCAGCCGAGCGGCTTTGTGAGCTTTTGGGGCGCAACGTAATTTTCGCAGAAGACGTCGCCGGCGACGACACAGAACGCAAAGTTGAGTCAATGAAGGACTCAGACGTGCTTCTTATGGAAAATCTGCGCTTCAAAAAGGAGGAGGAAGCCAACGATCCCGATTTTTGCAGGCGTCTTGCTTCTTTCGCCGACATTTACGTAAACGACGCTTTCGGCACTGCACATCGCGCGCATGCGTCCACCGCGGGAGTCGCCGCGTATGTAAAGCATTGCGTAAGCGGATTTTTGATTGAAAAGGAGCTTAAATTTTTGGGCGGCGCGCTGGAAAATCCCGAGCGTCCCTTTGTTGCGGTTTTGGGCGGCGCAAAGGTTTCGGACAAAATAGGGGTTATCGACAACCTGATAGACAAGGTGGACACTTTGCTTGTCGGCGGAGGCATGGCATATACGTTTTTGAGAGCGGAGGGAGTCAAAACGGGGAAATCCCTTTGCGAGGAGGAAAAAGTCCGACTTGCGGCGGAGCTTGTGTGCAAGGCGCGACAAAAAGGCGTCAAGCTGCTTTTGCCCGTAGACCATGTCGCGGCTTATTCCGTCGAAAAGGGCGAGCACTTTGTGTGTAAGGGAGACATACCCGACGACATGATGGGTGTGGATATAGGTCCGAAAACTGCGGACATGTTTGCCAAAGAGCTTTCTCAAGCGCGAACCGTCGTGTGGAACGGTCCTATGGGGGTTTTTGAAAATTCTGATTATGCCGAAGGCACCTTCAGAGTTGCGCGTGCCGTTGCAGACAGCGGCGCCGTCAGCATAGTGGGCGGAGGAGACAGCGTATCTGCGATTTCGCTGTCTGGACTCAAGGATAAAATAACTCATGTAAGCACCGGAGGAGGCGCCAGTCTGGAGTTCCTCGAGGGCAAGACCTTGCCCGGAATCGCATGCCTCGACGAAAAAGAGGGTTGAAATGAAAAACAAGATTATTGCCGGCAACTGGAAAATGAACAAAACTGCGGAGCAGGCGGAGCGCTTTTGCCGTGAGCTTCTGGAAAAGGGAAGCGACGCGGGAAACAAGGTTGTTATTTTCGTTCCGTTTACCGACCTTTCGGTTTGCGCAAAAATTTGCCGCGGCAGCTTTGTCTCAGTGGGAGCGCAGAATGTTCACTGGGAGCAAAACGGCGCGTTTACGGGAGAAATATCGGTCGAGATGCTGCGCGAAGCGGGAGCGGAATATGTTCTTGTCGGGCACAGTGAGCGCCGCGCGCTTTTCGGGGAGACAAACGAAACCGTAGCCAAAAGGACCGCCGCTGCGCTTCAGGGGGGGCTCAAGGCAATGGTGTGCGTAGGAGAGACCTTAAGCCAGCGCGAGCAGGAGCTGACGGAGGAAGTGCTGAGAGCTCAGCTCAAGGCCGCGCTCGGTCGCGTGGACAAGGCGCAGATGAAAGACGTTTGCGTTGCTTACGAGCCTGTCTGGGCAATAGGCACCGGCAAAACCGCAAGCGCCGAGCAGGCTTGCCGTGCGATAGCTTTTTTGCGCGGAGTGGTAGGCGAAATTTTCGACGGAGAAACAGCCGGGCAGACATATTTACTTTACGGCGGCAGCATGAACGAGAAAAACGCTTTTTCGCTGCTTGAAATGCAGGGCATAGACGGCGGTCTGATAGGCGGAGCAAGCCTTGACGCCGACAAGTTTATTTCTATCAT
>URVX01000015.1 GCA_900551395.1 uncultured Subdoligranulum sp.
CCTCGCCCTTGCCTTCGTAATACTTGGCAAGATTTTTTATGTAATTGATTTGCTGCGCCGTAGGCGGCACGGCGTTGTTTTCCGTTTTTTCTTTTCCTCCCGCTGACTTATTGTTTTTTGCGCCTGCCGCGTCATTGGAATTGAAATCTCTGCGTTGGTCGAAAAACATATTTCTCGGGTCGTTGTTGTTGCGTGCGTCCATATAAACCTCCAAAAAATTAGTACACTAACATTTATATGCTTGCATACAATATATTGACCACAAAAAAGAACCAAAGGGAGGGGTGAAGGTGAACTTTTTACCCGTATTGATAGGAGTTCTCTTGTTTTCTTTGTTTTCCGACAAGGGCGGCGCGAAAAAGAGCGGCGATTCCGACAACGTGATTGATATGGAAAACATACAGAACACCGTCGGCGCAATAAACTCGTTCAACAAGCTGGGCGGAAAGGATACGGACAAAATGAGCGTAGTATTCGAGCTTATGTCCAATCCCGTAGTGGCGGAGCTGGTAGGCAAGTTTTTGGGAAAACAGCCGGCAAACGAAGAAACGGAGGTACATAACGACACGTCGGGAGGCGGACAGGATTTTTCGGCTGCCTCTGCACAGGATTTTTCCGAAAGCTTTGCGCCGCAGGAGACTCCTACAACAGAGGATACTGCAAACGAATCGGAGGAGCTTTTCAGACCTGTGGAAAATATTGCCGGCGTGGAGGTGTCGGAAAAGCTCAGACATCTCTACGACAACTGGTATACCAAAAGCTGAGCCGTCAGACAAAGCGGCGATACAAAAGCGGATAAATGATTGTTTAATAGCAGCGTAAGTAAATTCTGAAAAATTAAGGTTTTACCTTGAGTTCCGATTGGCGCTCTGTAAGGCGCGGTAAGGAATAAATCACTCGAATTTTCACACAACAAAAGCGGGGCGCGGTTTTCATTTCCGCACTCCGCTTTTTGTATGTTTAAGATAAACGGCTTTTGCGCATGAATTTCGATGCCGCTTGACTCCGACTGAGACATGCGCGCACCCTTATGCCAAAAGAGGAAAAAAATTGCTTTTGATTTCACTGCTGCCAACGCAGCGCGAAGCCTTGCAGCGGATTATTTTTAAAAATCCCGCAAAATGAATACGACTTATTTTTTTCTTTGTATTTTGTCACGGATATTGTCTATTGCAATTATCAGCGCAATCATAAACGGCATATCGGCTTCATCTGCTTCCAAGACAAACGTATCGTTTATCACAGTAAATTCTCTGTTGATTGTTCCGACAGGCTTGCCGTTTCTCGTAATGGTGGATTTTAATGAAAAGAAATCGCCGTCAATCAAAATTTCATCCTTATAACCTTCTACGACGAACTTTTTCCCGCTGAGAAACGGATGTTTTACTTTTGCGATTTTCGATTTGCCCTCATAAACATAAGCTCTTTCATTTATAAAATTAAACCATTTGTTGCGGACTTTAAAAAGCTTGTTTTTATTCAAATCACAAACCCATTTGACATGAGTAGGGCTTAAAACTTTTCCTTTGACAAAGAAAACGTCTTCGCCGTTTTCGTTTTTTACGCTTGAGCTTCCGCCGAGTGAGAAGAATTTGTTTTTGATTATAACTTTCATTTTGTCCTCATATAGTTTTATCATCAGCACTGCTATTGCCGTGATAACTATTGCCAATGTCAAAAAAATTTTTGTAAGCCTTAAAATTTTAAGCGTTTTCTTGGCTTTTGTATCCAAATAATAACGGTTGGAAATTTCCCGATTTGTTAAATCTGTTTGAACATCAATTGCCTGTCCGTTTTCCTGCGGAGAATTAAGCTGCAAGGTTATTTTGTTTTCTTCTTTTAAATCAACTTCGGTTTCAAAATTAAAAACCATACATTTTTCTTTCCTGTGAATGTCGAATATTCCGAAAACGCTTATAAGAAAGAAAAAAATTTGCGTTATAAACCAAACTATACCTCCGACGTCCAACATTCCGAAAGCCTTTATGTTGACTTTGTTGTTTTCCGTATGATATTTACAAATTAAGCTGCCGAATTCATTTTTTTTGAACTTTACGGGCTTATCGTCAAAGCAGACGACTATTTCGCCTGAATTTTGCGTTCCGGTAAGCTTTAACTCCACGTCTCTCATTTTTACGCCTCCGTATTTGCGAGCTTAAGAAATAAAACTGCAAGGGCAAAAATACAAATAACCGCAGAAACGGCTATTCTTGCCGTGTGCTTTTTGTTTTTGTCGAAGCAAAGGCATATTAAGGAGGCGACGGCTAAAACAGTAACAATGGGAACGGTGTATTTCCAGCTTTGCGCCAGCGTCTCCGCCATTTTTGCCAATGCTTCCCCGCCGGACCAAAAAGACAAAAACGTCGGATTTGCAAAAATCAAAAACAACGTCAGAAACGCAATACATAAAAGCAGTAAATAATATACGACGGGCATTAAAAAGGAAAGAACGCTCGCTGCCATTACTGCCAACGCAATAAATTGCAGATTAAACAAAATCTTGCCGAAATGCACGACCTGCATTCTGGCTAAAGTCTTGATTGGTGTTTTAAATGCTTTTTGATTTTCCATAAAATTCATTTATAATAGGTTTAGATGCAAGATAAAGCAATTTTGCTTGACAAGGCTGCCGACATTGCAATTATATTCAAGATAAGGAGAGTTAGCTTAGAACACCTTTTCTTTTTTTCTGTGCTGTTTACGACGGCGGCGCGAATTGTACGTCTTTCACATCGAATAAGTCAATTCGAGGCTTCAAAGCTTCCGTAATTTTCTCTGTCGACTTGAACTTAACTCAAATTAGTCAAACTGCACTTTGCGGGGCATTGATTTCGGCAGGGGTTAAAGTCATTTATAATTTTTGTTAAGGATTTTTATTTTCGTTAATCCTATTATACACAATTTCAATTTTTTTTGAAAAGCGTTTTGTCATATAAAATGACGAAATTTTAACGAATATTCTTAAATTCAGGCATTTTACACAGCTTCAGACATTTCGTAAAACAAAATAAATGAACGTATCTTAATCAAGCGAATTGATTCGAATTGCTTTTATTATTGAAAATTTTGACATTGTTTTTTGTAAATATAAGCATTTTCGTTGTATTTATATCAAGTTTCCATTGTTTCGGCTATTGAATTATGTTGTATTAAACCGATGCGGCAAAATACTCAGATATTTGATTTTTTGTTCGGGCTATGCCCGTCATACAGAGCTAAAGTAAAATAAAAATAAAAAGAACTTCATCGGTGGCGACAGAGTTCTTTTTGTTTTGGTTTTTTCGAAATTTGGAGCGTTTTTAGTTTAATCCGCACGCATGTTTTTTGCTATGTGTTCTATTGCGTTGAGAAATATGTACGCTTCTTTTAAGGTGTTCTGACCGCTTACGCTTACGCGCACCAAGCCGATTTTTTCGGTCCCGAGAAATTTATGGCAGAGCGGCGCGCAGTGAAGCCCGCTTCTGACGGCAATTCCGTACTGCTCGCTCAAAACGTCGCCCACTTTGTCGCTGGAGCTGTTTCCTATGCGGAAGCTTATTATGCCGCTGGGGTTTTTTAAGCTCATGATGTGAACGTCCGGGATTTCTTTAAGTCCTTCCTTTATCGTGTTGCACACAAGCTCAATTTGCGCGCGATTGTTTTTTTCGTTTTCCGCTTGCCAGTCTATTGCCGCTCCGAGAGCGAGTATGGCGGGGGTGTTGAGCGTGCCCGCCTCGAAGCATTCGGGACTGTCCTTTGGCTGAAGCAGCAGATTGCTTTGCGTTCCGGTGCCGCCGAAAATTATCGGCTTGGGCTTGCTTTCCTCGTTGAAGCACAGGCAGCCGCAGCCCTGAATTCCGTGCAGTCCCTTGTGCGCGGGAAACGCCAACAGGTCTATGTTCATTGCCTGCATGTCAATGTCGGTGTAGCCTGCCGACTGCGCCGCGTCCACAATCAGCTTTACGCCCGCCCGTCTGCACATAGCGCCTATAGAGGCAACGTCGTTTACAAAGCCCGCCACGTTGCTGACGTGACTCAAAACCACAAGCCTGGTGTCCTTGTTGAACGCGCTTTGCACGGCTTGCGCGGTAAGCTTGTTTTCTCTGTCGGGAGCCAGCACCGAAAGGGAAATTATGCCGCGTTGTCTTAGCTCGAAAAGGGGACGAAGCACGGAATTGTGCTCGTGAACGCTTGTCACGACGTGAAACCCGCGCCTTTTCACGCTCCCCAAAATCGCCAGATTCAAGGCTGAAGTGCAGTTCTGGCTGAACGCGACGTTCAGCGGGTCCGAAAGGTTGACCATGCGCGCGACCTTGTTGCGCACTTCGGTTATCTGCGCGGTTGCCGCGACCGAAAGACTGTGGCTTCCTCTGTTTGCGTTTGCGGGATTGTTCAGGCTTTTTAAAACGCAGTCTATGACCTGCGGCGGCTTGTAGAAGGTTGTTGCGGCGTTGTCGAAATAAATCATGGCGAAAGCTCCTTTCACATTTTCGGCGGCGGAAAAGTATATTATTATACGGGTGCGTTTTTTTTCCGCCCGCCCGCTATAAGAAATTATATTAAGCGCGATTTGAATTTAATCCTTACATAATGAAAAAGGAGAGGTTTTTATGACATACATGATAGCAACCTTCAGGTCGCGCAGCGCTACGACGAGCGCTTACAACAGACTGATAGAAAGAGGAGCAAACTGCGCCATAACGAGCACGCCTCAGGCTGCAAACGTGGGGTGCGGTCTGAGTATAAAATTTCTGCCGCAGGATAAAAATATCGTTGCCGCGGTTGCAAGGAGTTATTCCAGCTTTTCGGGATTTTTCGCGGTGACGGAAATAAACGGCAGAACGGTGGTTGTCCGCGCGTGAAAGCTGCTGAGCGGGCATGGACGTGCAGTTACGCAATTTCCGCAGGAAAGGGAAAACGCTTGTTAAAAAACGCGCTTTGATATATAATTGTTGCATGGAACAAAAAACCAAAGAAATACTCGAAATACTGTCGGAGGAGTTTCCGTCGCCCAAAAGCGAGCTTGTGTTCGGTTCGCCCTTCGAGCTGCTTGTAGCGGTGATTTTGTCGGCGCAGTGCACGGACAAGAGAGTCAATCAGGTGACGCCCGAATTGTTCGCCGTTGCGGATACGCCTCAAAAAATGGCTGCTCTGCCCGACGAGAAGTTGGAAAAACTTATTTTTTCCTGCGGCTTTTACAAAAACAAAGCCAGATTTCTTAAAGAAATGTCGCGGGATTTGATTGAAAGATTCGGCGGGCAGGTGCCCGACAACCTCGAACAGTTGAGGTCTCTTTCGGGCGTCGGGCGCAAGACTGCCAACGTAGTTTATGCCGTCGCTTTCGGCGGACAAGCCATAGCGGTGGACACCCATGTTTTCCGAGTCGCCAACAGGCTGGGGCTGGCGCACGCCAAAAACGTGCTTGACACCGAAAAGCAGCTGTGCGAGGCGATTGACAGGGAGCTTTGGGCGGACAGTCATCACTATCTGCTGCTGCACGGCAGATACGTCTGCAAATCTCAGCGTCCCGATTGCTCCGTTTGCAGGCTCAAGGCTTTGTGCGAATTTTACGCTTCGGGCGGAAACAAATCGAAGGAGAAAAACTGAAGTGTTTGCGGATAAGGTTAGGATTTTTGTCAAAGCAGGCAACGGCGGCAACGGCGCCGTTTCTTTTCATACGGAAAAATACGTGCCTAACGGCGGTCCCGACGGCGGCGACGGCGGAAAGGGCGGAGACGTGATTTTCGTCGCCAGCTCGAGCGTAAACACTTTGAGCGAATTTTATTACAAAAAGCATTACCGCGCGCAGAATGGCGAAAACGGCGCGGGGCAAAATTGCTACGGCAAGCAGGGGCAGGACCTTAAAATTTCCGTGCCTGTGGGCACCGTTGTGCGCGACAAGGAAACGGGCAGAATCATGGCGGATATGTTTGAAAACGGACAGACTTTTGTGGTCATGCGCGGAGGCGAAGGCGGTAGGGGAAACAGAAAGTTTGCGACAAGCCGTCGTCAGGCGCCCGCATTCAGCCAGCACGGAGTGAAAACCGAGGAGAAGGAAATAGAGCTGGAGCTCAAAACCATCGCCGACGTGGGGCTTGTGGGCTTCCCGAATGTGGGCAAAAGCACGCTTTTGTCCGTTATTTCCGCCGCGCGTCCCAAGATTGCAAACTATCATTTTACGACGCTCAATCCCAATCTCGGAGTGGTAGACGTTTTCGAGGACAGCTTTGTCGTGGCGGATATTCCCGGTCTGATAGAGGGCGCGGGCAGCGGCGCGGGGCTGGGACACGAGTTTTTGCGGCACATTGAACGCACACGCATGCTTGTGCACGTGCTGGATATGAGCGGAAGCGAGGGGCGCAATCCATGCGAGGATTTTCTTCAAATCAACAGGGAGCTTGAAATTTACAGCAAGGATTTGACAAAGCTGAAGCAGATAGTCGTCGCCAACAAAATGGATTTGCCCGGAGCGGAAGAAAATCTCGGAATTTTCCGAAGCCGCTTCAAAGACGGGTATGAGGTTTTTCCGCTTTCCGCAGTCTGCCGCGACGGAGTAAAGCCGCTGCTGACGCGTATCGCGCAGCTGCTTAAAGAAATTCCTCCCGTGGCTCCGTTGGAATTCGAGCCGTTTGTCTATGAAAGAGAGGATTCCGACGCTTTTGAAATCCTCGCAAACGACGACGGAAGCTTCGAGGTGGTGGGACCGCTTGTTGACAGTCTTGCCAGAAAAGTGCTGCTTGACGACTACGACAGTCTGCGGTATATGCAGAAAACGCTCAAAAACAAGGGCGTTTTCGCCGCGTTGAAAAAAGCGGGTATGAAGGACGGCGATACGGTTGTCATAGGCGGTGTGGAGTTCGACAACGTGGAGTAAAAAGGTCTTTCGGAAAACGCGCGCACGCGGAAAAAATTGTTGCCCTAAGCCCAATCGTTGCCTGACTGGCGGCGAGGGATTTTGTAAATAAAATTTCGCGCGGGTTACGCTGTCAAGCTTGCGGCATGACTGCGCGTTAAGCCGGGACAAGCAGCGCCTGAATTCGAATGAGTTGCCGTATGCGACGAATATTTTTAAGTTTTTTGGATTGACGATTGCTTTTCTTGCGTGCCGGGAGCTCTTAGTCTTGTCGGGGACAACGCTAGTGTGCCGCGCGTGCCGCCGTAAATATAATTCAAAGCTTAAGATTTTTTGTCTTAAGGAGTAAACGACAGACAGAGAAAAACAGAAGAACCGGACGGCGGCGATTGTGCGCAGCCGCATTTGTGCAGCTATACTTAAATGAAAATAATGTCGAAATTTTGCGATTAACCGTCGATTTTTGTCCGACGGTATTTTGTTGCTTTGTTGTTTGAAATATGATGAATGGCTTGACTTATTTGTTGAAAAATGTATAATAGTTCTGATATGCGTATGTTTATTAAAGAGGATTTTGGAAATAAAAAAACTCTTCCTTACGAAAGAGTTCGAGCGCACCTCGTGCGCGACCGTAAAAACGGCGACTTGGAAAAACTTTATTTGAACTAATGGTGCAATTCTAAAGGGCAGTCAACCTTTCAGAACACCGTTATTATATACCGAAAGATAAGGAGTGTCAAGCATTTATGAGCAAAAATTATTACATTGGTCTGGATATGGGTACGGAGTCGGTAGGCTGGGCGGTTACCGACCGCTATTACAATCTTGTAAAGCAGCGCGGAAACGATTTCTGGGGAGTATATCTTTTCGACGAGGCTCATACCGCAGAGGAAAGGAGAGCTTTCCGCGCGGGAAGAAGACGTATTGCAAGGACAAGGCATCGTCTTATGCTTTTGCAGGAGCTGTTCGACCGTGAAATAAGCGCGAAGGATTTCGGGTTTTTCCGCAGACTGGAAAACAGCAGATATCTTTCGGAGGACAAGGCGGAGGAAGCGCGCGGCAAATATCTTTTGTTCAACGACGAAGATTTCAACGACAAAGATTTTTATAAGAAATATCCGACCGTTTTTCATTTGCGCAGCAGTCTGATTTCCGAAGAAATCAAGGATGTGCGCCTGCTTTATCTTGCGATACATCACATAATCAAAAACAGAGGTCATTTCTTGTTCGAGGGGCAGAATTTTGAAGTCGGTGACACTCAAAGAGCGACGGAGGAATTCCGTAATATAAATCTGTTTTTGGGGGAATACGGAAAAGCTACGTTTCCGGAAGAAAATTGGGACGAGATTTTCGGATTTCTGTGCGACAACGACATGGCAAGGTCAGGAAGAAAAGAAAAAATCCTTGCATTGACGCGCAGCCCAAAGGACAAAATTTTAGCCAATGCCGTGTCTGCAATGGTCGGCTTGGAATTTTCTCTTAAAAAGCTGTTTGACGCGGGAGAAGACGATTTCGCGGGCGCGGACAAGCTGAGCTTTGAGGACGCAGGCTTTGACGAGAAGTTTGCAAACATAAGGGACGCGCTGGGCGATGACAGAGCCGCATTTGTAGAATCGTTGAAGAAAATTCATTCGCTTGCAAAACTGAACAACATACTCAACGGAAAAAAGTTTATTTCACAGGCGAAAACGGAGACTTACGAGGCTCACCGTTCAGATCTTGCGGCTCTGAAAAAATATGTCCGCGAAAATTGTCCCGAGAAGTATAACCTTGTTTTCCGCAGGCAGAAAACCAAAGACAAAAAAGCCGAATACGGAGGACGGGCAGGAGCAAAGCGAAAAAAAGAAAGCAGTTTGCAACTATGCCGCATACATAGGCATGGACAAGGGCAAGGGCTTTGCCAAATGCAATAAAAGGGATTTTTACGATTTTCTCAAAAAAGAAGTCAAAGTAAAGGACGAAAAAATCCTTGCCAAAATTGAGGCGGGCACATTCCTCCCCAAGTCTGTTTCGTCTGAAAACTGCGAAATACCGTATCAGGTGCACCTTGAGGAGCTTAAAGCCATACTTAAAAACGCGGAAAATTTCTTCCCGTTCCTCAAGCAAAAGGACGAATCCTGCGGTCTTAACGTGAGCGAAAAAATAGTTTCTTTGATGAAATTCCGCGTGCCTTATTATGTGGGACCCTTCACCGACAAGGAAACCAGATTCAGCTGGATGATAAAAAAAGAGGGCTTTGAAAAGGAGAAAATAACTCCCTGGAATTTCGATTCGGTGGTAGACAAGGACAAAAGCGAGGAAAGGTTTATTCAGCGCATGACGAACTTCTGCTCATACCTCACGGGAGAAAAGGTGCTGCCGGCGGCGTCCTTTCTGTACAGCGAATTTGTCTTTCTCAACGAGCTGAACAATCTGAAGGTCAACGGAGAAAAAAATCCGCGCGCCAAAGAAATCCTTTACGAATTGGCGAAAAGAGAGAAAAAGCTCACATTAAAAAAATGCCGCGACGAGCTTGTCAAGCAAGGTCTTTTGCCTAAAGACAGCAAAGCGCAGGAGGTTTTTTCGGGCACCGACGGGGATTTCAAAAGCTCCTTGTCCTCTTACATAGATTTTAAAAGGATAATCGGAGACAAGGCGGACGAATATCCCGACATGTGCGAACAGATTATTCTTTGGATAACGATAATTTCCGACAAGAAAAGACTTGAAAAGCTTATCAGAGAGAAGTATTCCGAATTTCTCGGAGAGGATGAAATCAAGCAGATAAAGTCTCTCAATTATACAAAATGGGGACGGCTGTCGGCAAAGCTGCTGAGCGGGATATACGAAACCGACAGCGACGGTGAAGTGGGTGACAAGTCGATAATCGAAAGACTGCGCGAGGGAACAGACAACTTTATGCAGCTGCTTTCCGACGGATATGGTTACAAAAGGTCGATTGATTTGGCAAACGATGACAGCTCTGTGGACGATAGGGTAACCTACCGAGCGGTAGACGAGCTTTATTGCTCGCCCGCAGTCAAGCGCTCTATCTGGAGCGCGGTAAAAATCGTCAGAGAAATAATCAAGGTGCAGGGAAAAGCGCCCGCAAAGGTTTTTGTCGAAATGACGCGCGAGGTTAAGGACGGCTCCAAAAAAGGAGCTCGCACCGTGTCGCGCAAACAGGAGCTGCTTAAGCTTTACAAAGAAAATTGCAAAAAAGAAAAGGAGCTTATCAAACAATTGGAAAGCGCCGACGACATCAAATTCAACAGCGACAAAATGTTTTTCTATTTTACCCAGATGGGCAGGGACATTTATACGGGAGAAAAGATTGGTTTCGACGACGTTTTCAACACCAGGCTGTACGACATCGACCATATTTATCCGCGTTCAAAAATCAAGGACGACAGCTTGAACAACCGTGTGCTCGTAAGCAAAAAGGTAAACCAATCGGAAAAGAGAGACGTTTATCCGTTGCCCGGCGAAATGCGGTCGAAAATGGTTGATTTCTGGCTTGAGCTCAAGGAAAAGAAGCTTATCAGCGAAGAAAAATATTACAGATTGATGCGAAGCGCGCCGTTGACCGTGTCCGAATGCGAAGGCTTCGTCAATGCTCAGCTTGTCGCCACAAGCCAGAGCACGAAAGCCGCGGCTCAGCTTTTGAGGCGTATGCTGCCGGGCACTGAAGTCGTGTATTCCAAGGCGGGCAACGTCAACGAGTTTAAGGACAGATTGAAATTCGTGAAGGTGAGAGAGTTAAACGACCTGCACCACGCTAAGGACGCCTATTTCAACATTGTGGTCGGAAACGTGTTCAACACCAAATTCAATCACGACGCCGCGGTTTTTTTCAAGGACAACGGGGTAGGGAATTACGATTTTGAAAGGATTTACGATTTCGACGTCAAGGACGCCTGGAAAAGAGGTGACGAAAACAGAATCCGTTCAGTTGCGGAGAAAAACACCTGTCGGGTCGTGAGATTTTCCAAAGAGGAAAAAGGACAGCTTTTTGACGCTACGGTTTATCCCGCAGGAAAAAACGCCAAGCTTATCCCCGTCAAGGGTAAAGGTCCTTTGACGGATACCGGAAAATACGGCGGCTACGACAGTGCGAAAACGGCATATTTTATGCTGGTGAAAAGCAAGGACAAAAAGGGGAAAGCGTTGCTTTCTATCGAATGCGTGACTGTGCTTGCAAATAAAAAATTCCGCACTTTGGAAGACAAACTCAAATATTGCGAGACCGAGCTTAACCTGAAAGAGCCTGAAATTCTCATAGGAAAAATAAAGTTAAACACATTGTTCAGAATAAACGGCTCTTACGCCTGGCTTAGTGGCAGGACAGGTGCTCAGTTAATATTTTGCAATGCCAACCAGCTCTTGCTGGACAACGGGAGCGTAAAGTATCTGAAAAAGATAACCAATTATTTCAAGGACGTTAAAAAGTACAGGAACAAGGATTTGCCTGTCAAGGAAGAAATAAACGCTAGTGAAAATCTTGCCTTGTACGACTTGCTGACAGAAAAGCTCGGAAGCAAAACATATGCGGGGCTGCCATGCGGAGGGCAGGCGAGCAAGCTGAAGCTTGGCAGAGACAAATTTGAAGAGCTTTCGCTTGAAAAACAATGCTTTGTGCTTATGGAGGTTTTAAAATTCATGAAGTGCAACAGCATGTTAAGCGACATAAAGCTCGTAGGAGGTGCCGGGAAAGCAGGCGCGAATTTCATAAATAAATTTGTCCAGAAAAATGACGTTAAAATTATTTTCTGTTCGCCGACGGGATATTTCCGAAGCGTTGTGGACTTAAAGAGCTTTTTATGAGCTGGAGAGTTGTTGTCGTAAGAGGACGCTGCAAGCTGGAATACAAATTGGGCTATCTCGTCTGCCGCGGCGAAGAGGTCAAAAAAGTGTTTCTGAATGAAATTTCCTCGCTTGTCGTAGAGTCCACCGCGGTGTCCATGACGGCGGCGCTGCTCAGTGAGCTTGTCAGAAACAAAGTGAACGTTTTGTTTTGCGACGAAAAGCACAATCCCGTTTCGCAGCTTATGCCGCTGTACGGCAGGCATGACTGCAGCGGGATTTTGCGCAGGCAGCTTAGCTGGAAAGAGGAAAACAAGCGCGCGGTATGGACGGAAATCGTGCGTATGAAAATAAGAAAGCAGCTGCAGTTTCTTTCCGAGTTGCAATTTCCTCAGGCGGAGCTTTTGCGCGGGTATATCGATTGCATAGAAAACAACGACGTAACCAACAGGGAAGGGCATGCGGCAAAGGTTTATTTCGACGCGCTGTTCGGACTCAGCTTCAAAAGAGGAGACAAAACCTTTTTGAACGGCGCGTTGAACTACGGTTATACTATCCTGCTGTCCGCCTTCAACAGAGAAATTGTCGGCTGCGGTTTCAATACGCAGCTTGGCATAGCGCACAAAAGCGAATTCAATCAATTCAATCTGAGCTGCGACCTCGTCGAGCCGTTCAGAGTGATTGTTGACAGAGCCGTGTTCGGAAAGGATAACTGCGAGCTGTCGCCCGACTTCAAGCGTTATCTTTGCGACGTGCTTAACCGCGAAATAAAAATCGACGGAAAATATTACGTTGTCAGCGACGCGATAGGCATTTTCGTAAAGAGCGTTTTCAATGCGCTCGAGGAGGGAGATTTGACCAAGCTTAAGGAATATGAGTTTTAGATTTATGCGTGTCGTAGTTTTTTTCGATTTGCCGACAGAAACTGCGGAGGAGCGTCGCGAGTACAGAAAATTTCGCACCGCGCTTTTGAAAAACGGTTTTTTCATGATGCAGGAATCCGTTTATTCAAAAATCGCGCTCAACAACACCGCTGCGGAAGTAATCAAGGAAACGGTCAGAAAATTCAGGGCAAAAAAGGGGATTATTCAGATGCTTACCGTGACGGAGCGACAGTTTGAAAATATGGAGTTTGTGCTGGGGCAAAAGCAGACGGCGGTCGTCGACAGCCCGGACAGGTGGGTGTTGCTGTGATTTTGTCGCATTACGATTTGGAAAAACCGATTGAGTTGAATTCGTCGGTCGTCAATGTTCTGGTTGTGGAGAACGAAACGAAATTTTTCGATTTTTGCAAGGAATTTGCCGTGCAGTCAAAGGGCGGGGACGGAGGCTTTGCTTTGTTTGACGAAAACGAAAAGCTTTCCGTCGCCAGAGACGTTAAATTCGTTTATGATTTTTTTGACGTCAGTTTCGGCGACAGGCGCGCTCAGAACGGCTTGATTTGTTGTCTGGAGCAAATAGCCGAAAGCTCTCTTGCTGCCGAATATGCGGATTTGACTGAGGCTGTTTTTTCTTTTTTAGAAAAATTGAACGGAGAAACGGATTTTTCTATTGAATTTAATTCGGACGGAAATTTGGCGTCCTTGCTGAAAGCGTACGG
>URVX01000016.1 GCA_900551395.1 uncultured Subdoligranulum sp.
GCCTGCCTTTAGTCATTTTCTGTAATGAAGGTATGCTATCACAAAAATGCGTCCCTGTCTAATATAGAAAAAATACGTCTTGTTAAAGGTTTTTCCTATATCAAGTTGTTCTATTCCAGGACCTTCTCCAGCTCCTCCAGATATTTCTGCCCCAGGGGACTTAAGGCTGCCCCCTTCCGTTTCAGATATCCGATCGTCATGGTTTCTTCTGTGGAGAGTTTTACCGCACAATACTCCGAACCATTCAGATTTTCGCAGATAATGCCGCTGCAAAGTGTATATCCGTTCAGTCCTTTCATCAGATTCAGCATCGGCGCACGGTCATTCGCCTTGATCGACTGTTTGTATTCATACGTACTGAACACTTCCTCCGCAAAATAAAACGAATTGTTGCTCCCCTGGTCAAACGAAAGAAATGGATAATCTTCCAGATCCTCCAGAGTAATCTCCTTCTTTTTTGCCAACGGATGACCGCTCCAAAGGTACACGTATTCCTGACAGTCAAAAAGCTCATGAAATTCCAGATTGTTTTCCTTCAGAATCTTGTTGAGCGCCTGACTGTTCTCGCACCACTCGTGCGTCGTTTTCCGCGCCGCGTCGAGCAGCAGCAGCAAAAGCGTCTCGCTTCCCTCAAGCCGATAAACGAAACGCAGCTGGAGACCACGATAAGCTACGAACAGCTTGCGGTAGACCTTACGGCTTTTCTTGCCCAGCGCGCAACGGACAAAGGCTTTAAAGCCGCGTTGGATTTTGCTTTGCTGGAGGATTTCGACCACCTTTATCGTTATGCCGATTTGCTTGAGAACGACACGGGTATACGTGCCGAAACGCTTGTAGGCAATTATACCGAAATAATGCCCGGCAGACCTACGATAGCGCACCACAGGCATCCCAACGATTCCATAAAACGCGCGACGGACAGCAAAAAGGTCGACCTTATGACCACGCTGGACACCCACATCATAACGGCGGCAGAGCAGCAGACGATGAATTATTACATGAATCTCGGCGCTTTCTACAAAAACGACGCCGGAAGAAAGCTGTATTCCGAAATCGGCATGGTGGAGGAGCAGCACGTTTCGCAGTACGGCAGCTTTATCGATACCAATGTGACGCTTTTGGAGTGCAATCTTATGCACGAATACACCGAGTGCTATCTGTATTATTCCATGTACGAGGACGAAACGGACGCTTACGTCAAGAGTATCTGGGAGCAGTGCTTCAATCAGGAGCTGTCTCACCTACAGGACGCCGTGCGCCTGTTGAGAAAATACGAAAACAAGGATTGGCAGGAGGTTATTCCAAACGGAGGCGTTTTCCCCGCGTTAATTCAGCTTAAGTCAAACAAGGATTATGTAAGAGAAGTGCTTGCCAACACAGTGAGCTTGACTGCAAAGAGGGAGGGCTTCAAAAACGTCGGCGATATGCCCGCCAATTCCGACTTCTTCAAATATCAGCACATGGTCAACGGCGACAATGACGAGTCGGTTGAAAGCCACCGCGTTATTGAAAACTATATTATCAGAAAGGGCGAGGATTATCGCTTCCAGACCAAAAAGCACCCTGTCAAGGAGCTGCAGTGCAGAACCAAGGACAACACCAAGGTAGGCATCACTGCGCTTAAAAACGCTTGACCGAATTTAAATCAATGGAAAAACGTCTCCGGCAAAAGACCGCGGGACGTTTTTTATGTATATTGTATTCTTCATATTGTATATTTATGCTATAAGCGGGCTTGGAATTTTATTAAAATTCAATTTTGCAGGCATGTCTGAATAAATAACGCATGTTTTGAATTTACCGTATATTAGGGGCGGCAGAGAGCAAAAGAGCAGGTTTTTGTCAAAAAATATGAAATTTATTCATAATTTCGACTTGTGAACAGGCAGAGCAAAGCTATCGAAAAAATTTATGAGACGCTTTAAAAAAGTGCGGAAAATTTCCGTCAAGACGCTTGACTTTATTCATTTTTATAACTATACTTCTCTTTGGACGGAAAAGAAAATCCGTTAAAAACAAAGCAGAAAAACTTTTGGAGGTTTTTTATTATGTCTTATATTTCAGAGGTAATTGCCGCAACAGAAGCGAAAAATCCGGGCCAGCCCGAATTTATGCAGACTGTCAGAGAAGTTCTCGAGTCTCTCGCTCCTGTTATCGAGGCAAATGAAGAGCTTTACAGAAAGCACGCTATTCTGGAAAGATTGGTCGAGCCTGACCGTCAGGTTATGTTCAGAGTGCCTTGGGTGGACGACAAAGGCGTGCCCCATGTCAATCGCGGCTACAGAGTTCAGTTCAACAACGCCATAGGGCCTTACAAGGGCGGCTTGAGATTCCATCCCTCCGTCAACCTCAGCATCATGAAATTTTTGGGCTTCGAGCAAACCTTCAAAAACAGCCTTACCGGTCTGCCTATGGGCGGCGGCAAGGGCGGCGCGGACTTTGACCCTCGCGGCAAGTCGGACGCCGAAGTCATGAGATTCTGCCAGAGCTTCATGACGGAGCTTTACAGACACATCGGTCCCGACATGGACGTGCCCGCAGGCGATATGGGCGTGGGCGGAAGAGAAATCGGTTACATGTTCGGTATGTACAAGAAAATACGCGGCAGCTTTGAAAACGGCGTTCTGACCGGCAAGGGCTTGTCCTTCGGCGGCAGCCTTATCAGACCGGAAGCTACCGGTTACGGCGCTACATACTTCCTGGTAGAGGTTCTGAAGCACCTCAAGCAGGACATCAAGGGCAAGACCTTTGCTCTGTCCGGTTTCGGCAATGTTTCCTGGGGCGCTGTTTCCAAGATCACCGAGCTTGGCGGCAAGGTGCTGACCATCTCCGGTCCCGACGGATACGTATACGACAAAGACGGAATCACCGGCAAGAAGATAGATTACATGCTCGAAATGAGAGCCAGCGGTCGTGACAAGGTGCAGGACTATGCGGACAAATTCGGCGTCGAGTTCTTTGCCGGACAAAAGCCTTGGGGCAATGTCAAAGCCGACATTTACATGCCTTGCGCGACTCAGAACGAAATCAAGCTGGAAGACGCGGAAAAAATCGTCTCTATGGGCGTGATAATAGTCAACGAGGTCTCCAATATGCCTACCACCAACGAGGCTCTTGCTTATCTGCAGAAGAACAATGTTCTCGTCTGCCCCAGCAAGGCTGTCAATGCGGGCGGCGTTGCGGTTTCCGGTCTGGAAATGTCCCAGAACAGCGAGAGATTGTCCTGGTCGGCAGAGGAAGTGGACAGACAGCTCAAGACCATCATGGCAAACATCCACAAGCAAATCACCGATGCTCTTGCCGCTTACAAAATGGACTACAATCTTGTCGCAGGCGCAAACCTCGCCGGCTTCAAAAAGGTTGTGGACGCGATGCTTGCTCAAGGTATCTGCTAAAAAGCCTTTTAAAACAAATTTACCCCCGCTTTCTGCGGGGGTTTTTGTTTTCTGTTTTCGATGTCGTCGGTATTGCAAATTTTATCCGCGTCGCTGAACTGAATTAAAAAAAGAAAATTCGCAAATTTGCGGGTTATTTACTTGAAAACCATATTACGTTGTCCGTTACGATAATAGTTATTATGTCCACGAGCCACAGCCAGGGCAAGCCGATGACGATGAGTAAAACGGCGATGATAATAAAAACAAGGTCGTTTGCGTTGACGCTCTTAACAAGACGATAAATTACCCATATTATGTCGAGGCAGGGGATTGCCAACAGAATTTTGACCAATTTGGGAAGTCCGTCCATTGCTTTGATAAAATCGTTCATAAAAAATGCTCCTTATTTAAATTATTATATGCAGAATTTAAAAAAAACGCAATCAAGCGGCTTGAGTTCTTTTGAGCCGAGAATTTATCGCACGGGCGACAAAATACGCAGCCACGACGCTCACCAAATCTTTGGGAAGGTAGGGCAAAGAAACAGACAAAATTGCAGGCACAGCTTGAGCTCCGGTAACGAGACAATAGTTCAGAACGCCGCAGGCGTGGCATACAACCAGTCCCAAGCAGGAAATAGCCCACACGGCGGCGTACGTACCGACACCCGGATTGCCCGCAGCTTTTTCGTTGTTTTGGTTCAGCGCGTTTGCGCTTGCTTTTATGCGCATTTTCTTTTCAAGAATAAGAGCCAGCCCGCACGCTGCCACCAACGCCGCAAATCCGTACAAAAAGCCTCCCGTAGGTCCCAAAAAGACGCCTATTCCCGCTTTGAAACCGGAAAAAACGGGCACGCCCGCCGCTCCTGCCGCAAGATAACACGCCAAAGCAATCAAACCGCCCTTCAATCCGAGAAACCAGCCGCAAAAAGCTATGGCAAAGGTTTGAAAGGTGAGGGGCACGCCGGACGGAAATGGGATGGATACCTGTGATAAAACGGCGATAATACAAACGCACATTGCAATTTTGGCTATTTCATTTGCAGTTTTTTTCATAGTCGTTTATTTCCGAAATTGAAATTTCTCCGCAGTCGAGGCGCATTATGCGCCCGTCGTCTGCCGCAACCGTCAATCGGCAATCGTCGTCGATTTCGATTGCTGTTCCGCGCAATGTTTCGCCCGCGCGCAGGAATGTAATATTTTTGCCTACGACGCAGGATTTGCGTTTATATTCCTCCATGAAAGAATGCTCGGGCAGCGATAGATAAAATTCCGTCATATATCTGACAAAGCGCGCTGCGAGCAGACTTTTTACAGCTTTGTCGGGTTTTGAAGGATATATTGCTCCAGCAATGCTTTTTAGCTGCTCCGGAAAGCCGTGCGGCGGAGGAAACACGTTGAAACCGGCGCCGACAACAGCATAACTCAGCCCGTTGCTTTCCATGTCGACGCACCCCTCCGTCAGGATACCGCAGATTTTTTTCCCATTGAGAAAAAGATCGTTCACCCATTTGATTTGCGTTTCCGGCTCGAGGCGAGGAGCGTTGTCGTCAAAGAAGCGTCTGGCGTCGTCCACGGCTCTTGCCCCCGCAACGCTTGCGGCGGCAGTGAGAAACAGCGCTTCCCGCGCGTTAAAGCGCGGTCTCAAAAGCAGACTTATGTAAAGTCCGCAGTCCGACGGAGAAAAAAAGCTTTTGCCGTTGCGTCCCTTTCCTTTTGTCTGCCGCTCGGCAATGACTACCGAAATTTCATCCGCTCCCTTTGCCGCGATGCGCTTGAGAAATTCGTTTGTAGAGTCAACCTCGTCCAGCAGCTCGATTTTGAAAACAGGCTTTTGCGGTGAGTTTGCAAAGCCTTTGTCGAGATAGTCCTTCAGAACGTCGGGATTGACAATGTCCGTCTGTGAGTCGAGACGATAACCCAGCTTGTTGACGGTGGATATTGAGTGCCCGTCGCGGCGCAGCTCGTTGACCGCCTTCCAAACCGATGTGCGGCTGACCGAAAAAAGCGCCGCCATTTCTCCGCCTGAAACATAACCGTCGGTTTGCGAAAGCACGTTCAAAACGCGATATTTCAAATTCATCCTTTTCAGTATACAGCTAGCGCCCGAATGTGTCAACCGTTTTTGAAATTTGGTTGACAAAAATCGCGCAGAATTTTTTTGACTGCGATTTGGCGAAGCTCGCGCTTTTGCTGCGGTTTCAAAGCGCTTAAGTGGATTACATTAAAAGTCGGCAAAATGACCGGTTTTATGCTGCAAACGGAATGCTTACGCTTTGACGGCGGAAAGCCGCACGTGCACGAAAAAATGTTCGCGCATAAGCTTACGAATTTATTCTAATGCGGTCGTCATTTGTATTTTTGTCTCGGTCGGACTTGACTTTGCCCGAACCGCCGTATAAAATAATTTTCGTAAAATTTTGTCGCAAGAAGTAACCTTTTGTTTTTTCGCGTGTCTTATTTACGAAAAGCGATTGCGGCGTTTTCCGAGGAGAAAAATGAAACACGACGAATTGACCGAGTTGTTCAGGGTGCATTACAATCCGCTGCTGCTGTACATGCTTTCGCTTTCAAAGAACAGAAGCGTCTCGGAGGATATAGTTTCGGAAGCTTTTTTCAAGGCGCTCATGTCTCCCGATGCGGAAATCGGAAATTTCGGAACGTGGTCCTTCCGTGTTTGCAGAAATTTATTTTTCAATTATTTGAGGAAGAACAAGCGGCTTGCCGACCGGCAGGACAAAAGCGTTGCCGACGACAGAAAGGCGTTGATTGACCAAATCATAGACGATGAAAGATATCGGGCGCTTTATCGCGCGGTGGAGCTGCTGGACGACGTGCACAGAGAGGCGATAACTTTGTTTTATTTTGAGGAGCAGAGCATAAAACAGATTTCGGATATTATGAACAAAACGGAGGATCACGTCAAGGTAAACCTTTTCAGAGCGAGAAAAAAATTGAAATCATTGCTGGAGGTATAAAATGGAATTTGAAAAAGCGTATCAAAAATTTTTAGACGGAACGGCGACACCCGAAGAAGTGGAGTTTGTGCGCACCGAAATCAAGAAAGCTAAGGAACTTTCCGAAATTATCGACATGCAAAAGAAGGATGTGATAAAGAGCGCGGATGATTCCAAGGTCAAAAAGGCGGCGAAAAAGTTCAGCCTGAAGATGGCTTTGACGACGGTCTGTATAGTTCTCGCCACTTTGGCGGTCGCCGCAGGCATTGTTTTAGGCTCGGTGTTCGGCGTGGCTGTAAGCAGCGCCAAACGCAACACGAGCGTTTCGCACGAGCAGGCGCGGCAGATTGCTGAGGAGTATATCGCAACCGAGCTTAAAATAGACGAGGAGGCAATCGGTTGCAAGATAGAAAGAGATTTGGAAATGAACTCCGCCCTCAAGAATTCTTATTATACCTACGAGGTTGAAATAAACACTTCGCTTGGCAAGGAAATAGAGCTTGTCGTAGACGGACGCAACGGGAAAGTCGTCTACGTAGAAGTGGACAGAAGCTAAACTTTCAAGCGTAAAGCGGGCTTTAAGCCCGCTTTATAATTAAAATTTAAAGAGGATTAAAAGTAGAGACGATACGTTTAAAAGGATTTGCTTATTTAAAATCAATTTCGAGCTCTTAGCTTGAAACACGGCAGCGACGAAAAGCTGGTGCGATATTTCGAGAACGCGGCAAAACAAGCGGTATCCGCCGCGAATAGATGTATTTTTTTGTTTGTCAGCGATAAGTCACGACCAAACGGGCGTATCGAGTGTTTTTAGTCGTTTGCTCAATTTTGCAGTCTGAATTGGCGTAAGTGTTTTTATCTATGAAATTTGCCGCGCTGTTTTTCCGAAATCGAGACAACGGCGTAAAAAAGACTAAGGTAAAAGATTATGACGGAAACAATATAAGCCGACGCAGATTTGATATAGGCAAATTGCTTACAAGGATGAGAACGGGAATAGTTGAACGCTTGAATATCTACCTAAAAGAAAAATTTTATTTATCTTAACAAAGCGGGCTTGGGCAAAGCTTCGCCGGCGTGTGAAATCTGCATTTACGACGCTGACACAAGCTTAAGAAAAAACGGCGCCGTGCCGCTATTTTCTTTCCGCATTTGCATCGGGGCAGCCGTTGTGGTATAATTTCTTCGAGACAAAGGAGAAAAAATTGAAATTCGGATTGCTTACCGGCGCATACGGCGGCATGGGCAGGGCAGTGCTCTCAGCGCTCAAAAAAGCCGGCTATTTTGTATTTGCGGCGGACAAAACCGTCGGAGAAGCGGAGGAAAACGTCTTGCCGATTCAGACGGATATTACAAATTCCGACAGCGTCAGGGCGGCTTTTAAGGTAGTCGCGGAAAAGACCGACCGGCTTTACGCCATTATCCACCTTGCGGGCATTTATTGCCTCGATTCCCTGGCTGAGATTGACGAAGAAAAGCTTCTGCGCGCTTTTGACGTAAACGTATTCGGAGCCTACAGAATAAACAAATATTTTCTGCCGCTGCTCAAAAACGGCAGGATAGTCATTGTGACAAGCGAGCTTGCTCCGCTTGAGCCTTTGCCGTTTACGGGCATTTATGCGGTGACTAAAAGCACGCTGGACAAATATGCCTATTCTTTGCGGATGGAGCTTCAACTGCTTGGCATAAAGGTGTCGGTGCTGCGCCCCGGAGCGGTTGAAACAAAGCTTTTGGGTGACTCTACAGCCGAGCTTGACAAATTCTGCGAAAGTACGCAGCTTTATTCATGCAATGCCGAGCGTTTCAAAAGAATAGTGGACAGCGTCGAGGCAAGAAGCGTAAAGCCCGAAAGGGTTGCCGCAAAAATGCTGAAAATTATTTCCGCAAAACGTCCCAAGTATGTTTACAAATTAAACAGAAATCCGCTTTTGCTGCTTTTGAACATGCTTCCGAAGCGCGTTCAGACCCGGATAATAAAAAGAATTTTGAAATAACAAATAAGAGACAAAAATTTATGTAGCAAACGCGCCGGCAAAGCGGTGCGTTTTAATTTTTTTTATATCAAGGCTGTTTGCGTTTCAACCATTTTTGTATGACCTTGTCCGCTTGAGCGGCGGATGTTGTCATTTGCAGGCGGAAATGAGAAACTGAAAAGCTCGAAGCTATGACGTGAATTCAGGCGTCGCTTTTTTCGTCGGTATCTTTAGTCTTTTGTCTGTCTTTTTTCTTGGAAAATTTGGAAAACAGCCAGTCCTCGAATTTTTTCTGATACTTGAAGGACAGAACTGCAAGCACGACGAACACCGCGATTATTGCTATCCATACGGGTATTCCCCAGCCGGAGAAGGGTATAACCGAGCCGTTGCCCAAAAAGCAGTAAGCCGCGATTATCAGCGGGCGTACAAGTATTATCACACCCGCGAAATAAGGAAAATTCATGGCGGTCAGTCCAGCTATTATGCAAAGCACGTCGTCGGGGAAAAAGGGCAGAATCTGCATTATCAGGAAAATTCCCTTGCTGCGGTTGCCTATATAATCGGCGTATTTTTTTTGGGCCACGTAATATTCCTGTTGACGTTCTTTAAACAACTTCTCTAAATAGAGACAATCTTCTTTTGCTTTGAAGGTACGATAGTCAATGATACATTCTTGCAATTTACTCACTACTGAGTCAGCTACTACTGCAGCCATCTTAGGGTTTTGTAAAGTTACAGAAACCGTAGTTATAGAAGTTTTCTTAGCTACTGAAACTGTTATCATTCTCTTGAGAGTTTCAATATTTTTCGATTCTTTCTTTGACAGTTCAATTGTACCCTGGTTTGCACTATTAATAGCTTCCGTTTTATCTTCTTTAATAAACATGGACTTTACTCCACTGATTACCATTCCTGGAAACCCTACTACATACCCCCACCAAGGGGAGGATTCATTGTCTAAATAAGTGTTTAATGTCATAGTCTCTTCTTTCGATATAAGGATTCTCATTTTAGAAAGTTCTAATAAAAAAGGTGTAGAAGAAACAATATCGGCAGCCAAAGAAGCATTCAATGCATCAGTACCCTCATTCATAACAACTCCACTTCCCAAAAAAGAAGCGGCCAAACCGGATAAACCACTGCCTTTAGAACCTCCCATTTCAGGAGAAAGAGTAACCTTGACTGTATATTGTTTGGGAATACTTATAGCAACAATGATACCTATAACCAAGCCAATACCGGCAGCTTTGTAGATTGTCTTACGAATACCTATAATCCTACGAAGAATACCTATGAAATCGATTTCGATCTCTTCATTATGATTATCCTCTCTCTGCTTTATGTTTTTTTCTGATGTCTGTTCTATCATAGCGAGTTAAGATATAGTCGTTATTTCTTGATTAAATTGGCAATAGAAGCAACCATCATTCCCAAAGTACTGAATGTAGTAGCATAACTCAAAATGTTTCCGATATTAGTTTTCTTCTTAGCCTTACTGGGAATTATAATCTCACAACCGGGTTCAATCTGTTTCTTACCACTACCCTTCACCTTAGTCACCTGACCATTCATATAAACAATGAACTTCTTACTCTTCTTCGCATTCTCAGAATAACCTCCCGCCTGATTCAGATAATAGTCTACATCCTTGCCTTTCATATAAGAAACAGTATTAGGAACCATGACGGCACCATTGATTGTTACCGTATTATTCTTCTTCGGAATGGAGACTACATCACCCTCACGCAACACAATATCTGCCGTACTTCCGGGATTGGCCAACGCCTTCTCCAAATCGATACCGACCGTAAACGTATCCTCCACGCGGACACCCAGGGAATCAAGCATAGCCTCACCCAACTGACGGCTCATCAAACGGATTACATCACCCATACGTTTCTTCTCACTCGCATTGGCTACACGGGTAAGCTTCGCACCACGAAGATAAGCGTAGTTGGTGGCTCCGCCGGCTTTGTTGATCAAGTCTGAAAGACGTTCCTCCCTGCTGGTCATCGCATAGGAACCGCCGAAAAGTATTTCTCCTTCGACTGAAACATTCTGTTGAGGTTGATAACCGGGACTGCGACGAACATAAACCTCATCGTAGGGCTGAAGGACAAAGCCGGGGCGACCGTCAACTACAAAACCGTCCTTTAAGGCAAACGTATACATCTGACCGATAGTATCATTATCAACTGTACTATACGGGTTCTTTATTCTGCGGGATACATCAACACGGACTACGGAAGCGGCTTCACGCAGACCGCCTGCCTGGATGATCAGGTCCTCAAGGGTCATGTTATCCGCATAAGGATACGAGTCAGGCTGAGCCACTTCACCGTGGATGACCACATTACCCCTGTCCTCCAGGTCATGAATGCTGGGAATATAAAGAATGTCATTCTTCATCAGGGGGAGATTGGGGGAAGTACCCTCCATGATAGACTTGATATCCAAAGGGATTACTTCGGAAGTCAGGTCCTCACGCTGACGGTAAAGGACGGCACGGTTCAGGAACGCATCACCGGTAAGGCCCTGGGATTCGTTGACCAGTTCGCGGACGGTATTCAGCCTGCCGTTCAGTTCGTAGATACCGGGACGGTAGACCGCACCGCGGATTTCAAGCTTGTTGATGAAGCGGTTAAGGATAGCTTCGGCCGTCACAACATCGCCGTTGCGCATCTTATAGACACTGTAATCCATGTCCTTGACCGTGTTGACTTCATATTCCTGACCGTTCTGGCGGACCACACGCAAAGAACGGGTGTAGGCATCGGCTTCAAAGCCGCCGGCATAGCTGATAAGCGTGGAAAGGTTCTCGTCCTTCTTCATCTCAAAACGCATCGGACGTTTCACCTTGCCGTCGATCTTGACCAGTACCTCATAAGCGGGAACTATCACAACGTCGCCTTCCTGAAGACGGATATCGTCCTGAATGTTACCTTTCATGATAAACTGGTAGACGTCGATTGTAGCGATGTTCCTGCCGTTACGGACCAGTTGGACATTGCGCAGGCTGCCGATGTCACTCACACCTCCCGCACGGTAAAGCGCGTGAAAGACAGTGGCAAAGGAGGAAAGGGAGTAGGTGCCCGGCTGGACCACTTCACCCATGACATTGATCTGGATAGTACGGATGCTGCCGAGTGTCAGACGGATGTCAGAGGTCGGGTCGTTCGTATTATTAAGACCGTTATAGATCTTGTTTAATGTTTTTTTGAGATAGTCGTTCGCTTCAGCGATCGTAAGTCCGTTCAGGTTGACGGGGCCTATCTTCTGAATATTGATAGTGCCGTCGGGAGAGATCTGCTGGCGGATAGTATTCTGGCTCGCCCCCCAGATATCGATTATCACTTCGTCACCGGGGCCAAGGCGGTAATTCAAGGGGGTGGCGATATTGACACTGGGTTCGAAGGTCAGATTACGGGTGTTGAAGATGTTACGTCCGAAGACCTGATTACCGCGTGCGAGGTCTTGGGTACTAGGGTGGTCCTCCAACATATCCGAGGTGTTCTCCTTCATCTCTTCACGAAGGCGGGATTCGTTGATATCCGTACCCGTGGCGTTGGAAGCGTTCACGTTGTTCTGCTGCTCATAGAGCTGCTTCACACGCAGGGCCTGCTCCTTGGTTACACCCTTGCGGGCTAACTCGGAGGCAAGCTGCTTTTGCTCTTTCCCTTGTCTAATCCCCTCTTTGACATATTCCAATACTTGAGAGTCGCTCATATTTTGAGCAGTCACAGGTGTAGCGCCCAACATCAATATGAGGATGAGCGCACCCATTAGTTTTTGCATTTTCATTGATTAATCTGAATTTTTAAATTCAATCGAAAGTACTAAACCGGCTCCACACATCCTGCCGGTATATCTACACACGCACATCCCAACATTGTCAGTCGGACGGCGACTTTTGATTTCCCATTCATATCTACCAGTTCCCCTTCCAGTCCTGCCAATGGCCCCTTTATTACACGTATTTTTTCTCCCGGCGCTAATGGCGATGTGCTCATACAAATCGTTTCGTCCGAATAGTCGAGCATAAATTTGAATCGTAACATTTGTTGGTCGGGAATTACAGCCGGAGTACTCTCTCCACGTAGTACCATGTAGCGGCTGATAGCGGATAAGGTCAGAACTTCTTTTTGTTCTTGTGGATCAACGTGGACGAAGATCATCATTGGAAGGATGACTCTGTCGACAACCTTGCGACGGTCACTCCAGTTATGAACTTCTTGTTGGATAGGAAGGAAATTTTCAACGCCCATTTTAGTGAGGCGCTCACTTGTCTTTTTCTCATGATGGATACGCACAATGGCGACTAACCAGCGTTTAGAGTGCGCTACGCTCCTGCCAATCACATCTGTTGGCAGAACATTTCGATCGTCATTTTTGCTAATGATCATATTTTTTTACCCCACTTTTTCCATTGCTACTTAGGCAATGAAATAATTCCTGCTGCAAAGATAGGCAAAATAATAAATAAGAAACAAGAAAAAAATGCTTTCTTTTTTACTTACCAGCCAAAATCTATAGCTAGAATATGCCGTGGGGTAATTCTCTAATACTTCACCGTCCGTATGAAGCATGCATCACTGTCACTGCCATCACTATTATTTGATGCACCATTCTCAAACCCTTCGAAGCCCATTGTGAAATAGTTTATATCAAATGCACTCGAATTTTTCACTTCATTATTGGTACTTTCCAGACGGTTTCGGCATTGATATATGGCTCCCGGACGTTCAAACAGGTCATAGAACAGCGGAACATACTGAATATTCCCGGTACCGTCGTTATTATAGTAATCGGTACGTTGGGCATAACGCAGTGTACCTACTTTCTCTCCGTTACTTGTCATCCCTTTACGACGTCCATAACCGGATTTACCAATAGGGAAAA
>URVX01000017.1 GCA_900551395.1 uncultured Subdoligranulum sp.
TCCCAGATAAAGTCCACCGTAGCGTCCGACACGTCTTTCGCCTCAACGTTTCCGTGCTCGAACTCCGAATCGATTTTTCGGGCTATTTCCTCCATCAAAGGCTCCACGACGGCGCAGTAAAGCGCCTCCTTGTTGGTAAAATAACGATAGATGTTTCCCAACGAAATATGCGCGTTTACGGCTATGTTTCTGATTGACGCATTGGCGTAGCCGTTCTCCTTGAACTCGTTTATGGCAGCCTTCAGAATTTTTTCTCTCACATCGTTTTTCAGGTATTGCATACTTAATTTTTCCCGATTTAAATTGTACAGCATGGCAGAAAAAAAAGCAAGCAAAAACGAACAATAAGCAAAATGATTTATTTTATTTTCATTTTTATCTTGCATTTTTAAACATTTGACATAAAAGCGAATTTGAGTTACAATTATCGGCGGCGTAAAAACGCCGCATTTTACGGAGGAAAAATGAAAGATATTCTCGAGCTCGATATCAAGGGCTACAAAGCCGACCTTCCGATTCTGCCGCTGCCCAGCGGAGTAAAAATTGCCTTTTTCAACCTGCACGGCAACACGAAAATGACAAAGCACTGCGCAGACGAGCTTGCAAAGCAGCTCGACGGCTGCGAGGTGCTGCTTACCGCAGAGTCAAAAGGTCTCCAGCTCACTCACTGCATAGCCGACAGGCTGGGGCAGGATTTTTATGCAGTTGCGCGCAAATCGCAGAAGCTGTATATGCAGGACGGAATCAGCGTGGACATTTCCTCCTCCATAACTACGGGAAAGGAACAGCGTCTTTACCTTTCCAAGCACGATGCCGACCTGCTGAAAGGTAAAAAAGTCGGCATAGTAGACGACGTGGTTTCCACCGGCAACAGCCTCGAGGGGCTGGAAAAATTGGTGAACATGTGCGGAGGCATTATTTGGAAAAAGGCATTCGTGCTCGCCGAAGGAGACGCCGCAAACCGAAAAGACATCGTTTATCTCGCCAAAATCCCCCTGCTTTAAAGACTTAAAAGCCGCCTCGAAGGCGGCTTTTTTCATCTGCGTCGTTTTACGTTATTTTTTCTTGGCAGCTTTTTGTTTTGCGCACCTCCTTTAGAGGCGTTTTCCGCAATCACGGATTTTTTTTCAAGACAATCCGAAATTTCTTTCACAAGCATGTTTCCGATTTCCCTGCCCAGCTCAAAAAGCCTTTCCCCCTTGTCGGCATCCGGGATTTTCTCGCCCTTGGGCGCAACATAAAGGTAAAAGGCGGGGATAGATTCCGCTTCCATCTCCAGCACTCGCTTTATGTTTGATATCTGCCCCAACGAATAAAATTTTTCTCCGCTGTAAAAATATACGTCCTTGTCCTCGCGAGTATCCAGACCGTCGCTCAAACTCTTGAAAACCACTCTGACGTCGGCATAAGCGGAGCTGTCAAACGTCTTTTCGCAAGCGCCGCGAACCAAATCCCGCAGCCACTCGGCGCTGAGCTCTGTTTTGCCATCCTTCAGCTCCCTGAAAAGGCAGTTCAGCACGTTGAAAGAAAATTCGCCGTTTTGGAGAGCTGCGACCAATTTCAACGTGACAGCCCTTTTTTCGTTTTCGTGACCGGATTTTTCAAGCTCGTCCGCAGCCTGCGACAGTTTTTGTTTAAGCTCCTCTCCGCCGTGCTTTAAAGCAGTCAGAATTCCGTCGTTGACGAAGTTGAAATCCTCGCGCCGTTTGATTAAAGAATAAAACTGTTTGACGTTTCTTAAAAGCTCGGTCAGCTCCATAGCAACGATTTTGTCGTCGTCGTCCAGTCCCGACAAGCCGATGCCGTAAAAGCTGTCGTAATAAATGCGCTTTAAAACGACCATAAGCCAAGAATCCGTCCATTGAGTGAGCTTAACAGCCTTTTCCTCATAGGTAGCGCCGAGCAAAGGCATCCACAGCCCGCTTATGTCGTCGGGATTGGAGACTATGCTGCGCAAGCCGCCCGACCTCTCGTCGGCGTCGTTTTGCGGCTCGGTCAGGAATTTGATTATCAGACGGAATACTACGTCCTGAAGCAGCGTGTCTGTTTTGATAACTCTATGGTGGAAAATTACGTCAATGTACAGATTGCACCTCTTTTTAAAAAAGCTTTCCACAGTGTTTATTGCCTTTGCGGGTATGCAGAAGCGAAGCTTTCCGTCATTGTCGCCGGGCAAGTAGGACAGCTTCAGACCGCTGATTATGCGTTTGTAATCCAAATCCCCCGCATTTATGCCGCTGCTGAGATAGTCCCTTACTACGTAATCCAGCCTGTCGCAATCGAGCGATGAATCGGTAAGAACGTGAAGATATTTGAATTCGCCTCGTCCGAGAGAATTTTCAACGTACAGCACATCACCATCTGCTCGAAGAACGACTTGTATGCCTTTTCGTCCGCCTTTCCTCTGCTGTTGTCGGTAATCAGCTTCTGCAAAACGGATCGGCTTATTTCCCGCCCCATTTCCTCGTGCAGCTGTTTGCTGCTCTTTTTCGAATCCACCGCTCTATTGAAATCCTTCAGCCTTTCGGAACGGAAAACAACGAAGCTCCCGCCGTTCGTTTCCGAAACACGCTGCGCCTTTTCGGCAAAGCTTTTCGCCTTGTCTATCGCTCCCTCTACAATGTGACTGAAGGGAGGATGCCCCACGTCGTGCAGAAGCGCCGCGGCTCTCAGGGATTGAATAAGAATAAGATACGCAATCAGGTTCTTTTCCTCGAGATTATAGGGAATAAGACTGCCGTCGGTGTATCCCACTGCCGCGTCGCGCAGCTTTCGCCACTCGTCGGAGTCTACGATATCGTTGTCGCACAAATTTAAGTTGTCGTAAATTATACCCTTGTCTATAACGGAAGCTATTTTGTCCTTGTCAATTTCGTTCTCCTGAATCTTTTGCAGAGCTTCGGAAAAATCCTTGAAAAATCTGTCCTGCGACGCGGCTTCCGCATTGTTTATCGCGCGATAAAACATTTCGGAGCAAAGGTACATGCAGCCTATCGAGTGCTCGAAACGCTTTGTTCTGTTGGAGGGAAATGTCAGATAAACAGTGGAATTCTGATATACGTCGTGCAGCCTGTTGAATTCCGGACTGGCAAGAATCCCCTTCTCGAAAGCTGTCAGCCTGATAAGACCGTGAATAGAATCGTTGATATTCATACCGTTTTCCATGCAAATTCCTCCCCGTTTTTAAATTAAAATAAAAAACGCAACAAGCCCCGTGCGGTCCGTTGCGATTTTTATCGACGGAAGTTATTATTGTTGGGCAGACGCCTTGGCGTAAAACATGAGACCGTCTTTGAGCGTATATTATCCCACATATTTTTCTATGTCAATAGGTTTAAAGAAACATTCACGCAAACTTTCGGCAAATTTTTTTTTCGGGCGAAGAATGCCGAATTATGTTTTTCGGAAAAGACGAGCCGGCGGCGCAATTTGCCGAATATGTTTTTATTTTGTCGTACAGACGCACGCAAAGCAGACGGCATGTTTTCATTGAACAACTTTGCCGAAAAAATGAAAAATCAGTGATTGAATTAACGTAAAAGCGTTGACTTAAGCTGTTTTTAGATATATAATGATTATAATTTCAATTCAAGGAACACAACCGATGAAAGTGTCAAGGGACGCTAAAAGCAGCAGCTATTTTTTCGGACATGCCGCGCTCCGCGCGTTTTTTCCGCTACACTTTTGATAAAAAGCCCCGATAAAAACGTCGGGGCTTAAAATTTTGCAAAATTTTATACGGAGGTATATTATGGAACAAAACAACACACCCACGCCAAACGAAGTCGCTCCCGAAGCAATCGAGAAGCGCAGTTGGCTCGACCGCAGGTTCAGGCTGAAGGAGCACGGCACGTCTGTAAAAATCGAGGTCATGGCGGGCATCACAACCTTTATGGCTATGGTTTACATTCTTATGGTCAACGCCGGCATGTTCAGCAGCCTGCAGGGAACTATCTGGAACGGTCCCAGCTACGGCGCGATGTACATAACGACGGCTATTTCCGCCATTATCGGCACCGTGCTTATAGGTCTGCTGTCGGGACTTCCTCTCGCGCAGGCTCCGGGCATGGGGCTCAACGCCTTTTTCGTTTACACCATCTGCATGGGCTTCGGCTTAACCTATGCCAACGCTCTCGTATTGGTGCTCATTGACGGAATCGTTTTCATAATTCTCACCGTTACGGGACTGCGCAAGGCTATTTTCTCCGCTATCCCCGACTGCGTGAAAAAGGCAATACCAGCCGGCATCGGTCTGTTTATCGCCTTTATCGGCTTGCAGAACGCCGGTATTGTCGTTGACAGCGGAGCAACTCTCGTCAACCTCGTCTCCCTCAATCTGCTGGGCAGCGCGACGTGGGCAAGCGTTATGCCCGTGCTTGTGACATTGGCGGGCTTTATCGCAATAGCCGTCCTGTCCAAGAAAAACGTCAAGGGTGCCATTCTTTGGGGAATTCTGGGCGCCGCGGCGCTTTATTTCCTGCTCGGGCTCACTGTGCCGGGCTTTTACAAGGGCGCGGGCTATCAGGAAACCTATACCTGGGACGCTCTCACCAACAGCTGGATTATGACGGGCTCTACAATCGGAAACAATGCGGGAAACTATTTTCTCGGTTATTTCGCCGAACAGGCGTTGCCCGCCGCAGGAAGCGTCGGCGAAACCTTTACGCTCAGCTACCTGCCCAATACTCTCAATCTGAGCATAGCTCAGCCCTTCAGAGACTTCGGGACCATGTCTTTCGGCAAAGTCTTTACCGAGGGCTTCGACTTCAGCGGCTACCTTGCAAACAACAGCGCCGGCAGCCTTGTTCTCGTAATCATCACCTCCGCTCTCGCTTTCTGTCTCGTAGATATGTTCGACACGCTGGGCACTCTTTACGGCGCCTGCGCAAGAGGCAACCTGCTGGATGAAAAAGGAGACGTGCCCAACATGAACAAAGCCATGCTCTCCGACGCTATTGCAACCGCAACGGGCGCAATACTCGGCACCAGCACCGTCACCACGTTTGTCGAATCTTCCTCCGGCGTTGCCGAAGGCGGCAGAACGGGACTCACGTCGATAATAGTGGCTATCGGCTTCTTTGTCGCCATGTTCCTCTCTCCCATTGCGCAGCTTATCCCCTCCGCGGCAACGGCAACCGCCCTCATTTACGTCGGCGTGCTCATGATGAACGGCGTGAGAGAAATAGACTGGCTGGATCCGTCGGTCGCCGTCCCCTCCTTCCTTACCATTGCAATCATGGCGTTTACCTACAACATCAGCTACGGCATCGGAATCGGTATCATTTCCTACGTGCTCATAAAGCTGTTCACCGGCAAGGTAAAGGAAATAAATATAGTCACCGCCGTTCTGGGACTTCTGTTCGCGGCAATGTTCTTCCTCACCCACTGATAAAATTTTTTCAGACAAAAAATCGCGGGCTTGTTGTCCGCGATTTTTGTTTGTTTGTTTTATTTATTTATTCAAATGTGCTTGGCTTCATGAGCCGCGTCGTCGGTACGAGGAGTCTTCGTCTCCCCGTCCGCGTTCTCTGCGGCTGCCTGCTTTTCTGCTTCTAGCGGGATGCCCTGCTTTTTGAGAAGTACGGGCAGCTTTATTATGTACACGGCAATGACGGCAAGAACCACCGACAGCCCAGCCTGAACGAGATTGCGCGGCAGGCTGACAAGCGCGCTTGCCCACGTGCCGTAAAACAGCCATTTTGCGAGAAAATACATGCCTGCCATAAACAAACCGCAAACAGCCATAGCCGCCCCTCCCAACAGCGGCTCAAGCTTGGGATTGCGGCACTTGGAACGTATAAGCTTAAGAAGCAGTCCGCAAAACAAGCCCTCCAGTCCGTGAATAATCAGGGAATAAAACATCGTGGCGGGATACACGTACAAATCCGCGAAAAAAGTCCCCAGACCGCCCGCAAGCATGGCGGGAACCGGACCGAGAATCGCCGCCGTGAGAAAAATAATCGCGTCGGACAGATTTGTATATCCTCCGTCGATTGACGGCACCTGTATGAACACGGTAGCCACAAAGGTAAGCGCGGCGGCAACCGCCGAAAAGGTGATTTTGAGCGTTAAGTTTTTTGTCATAAAAAAAGCCTCCCTTCTTTGGCGGCCGGAAAAATTCGCGCAGGCAAAGCCTTTTCCTTGACAGGCTTTGACGCGCAAGCGCCTCCGACGGAAAAAACGCCGCAAAAAAGCGTTCTCCCCTATCGGAAAGAACGCGCGAAAAAACCTAAAAGCAAAAAGCTCCGAGCTGCTTTCTTTCCCATTCAGACTTTGACTGGCGGTTGCGGAATCTCACCGCATCGGCTGTTGGGGCTGTCGGACTTGTCTGCGTAAAGCAGCATTACCGCCGATAAGGAATTTCACCTGTCCCAAAGAAATATTATATTTTAAATATAAACCCGAAAATTCGGTATGTCAAATGATTTCGACGCAAAAAATAATTTTTTTCATCCTCCCAGAAGCTTTTCCCACTCCGTTGCGGGAACAAGCTTAATCGCCCCAAAGGCGGCGGCTCCCACTATCACTCCCGACAGCAATCCGATAAGCGCAAGATAAGGCGAAAGCGACAAAATAGCCGTCGTCTCCGTCACAAGCGCATAAACGATATTTTGAACGACATTGTGCGTCACCGCGCCCGCAACGCTCAGCGCGACTATCCCGAAACGGTTCTTTCCGCCCAAAAACAGCAGCGACATGACGGTCAGCGAAACAACGCCTGCAGGCAGACTGTACATAAGCGACGAAAAGCCTCCGGCAAAGAGATTGCCCAGAATTATCTTGACGGCAAGCACAGCAAAGGCGTGTCCCGTACCAAGACATACAAGCGCAAGCAAAACGAAAATGTTTGACAATCCCATTTTCGCGCCGGGCAAAATCAACGGCGGAAACAGACCTTCCACAACAAAAACCGCCAGCGCGGCGGCGGACAGCACGGCGGTCGCGGCTATACGTGAAGCGTTAAATCGTTTTTCCGACATCACACAACCTCCCCGTCGCTTTGCGAGCCGTTTCCGACGCCCGTAATTTTCAAGGCGTGGGGCACGCACAAAATGACGTCCCCCGCCCGCCTTACCGACAAGCCCCTGCATTGTCCTCCGCGGCAGTCGCTGTCAACCACCCGAGTCTCGCCGTCGCTTTTTATTTCGATAAAATTGACGCCCTTTTCCGTTGTTACGGTCAAGGCGAGCACATCTCCGTTTTTTTCTGCGGAAAGACCCGAAAAACCGTTTTTGCAAACATATTCCCCGCTTTTTACGTCATAAGAAAAAATTTGTTCACCGTCGAAATATATTTCAACGGCAAATAGCTCGCCGCGCGGCTGCCCGAATATAACAAAGCCGAACAGAAGAACTATTATCAACGCCAACGCGCCGAAAACAAAAAGGTCTCTTTTGAAAAAAAGCCTTTGAGATTTTATCAGCTCCGTCCGTCCCCTTGTGTTGACGGCGGTTTTTGAATTTTGCCTTAAGGCGGCACTGCCCTGCGGTGCGCAGTTAAAATCTTCGGCTTGGTTCACATTTTCAGACACGGCTTTTTTTGCGCGTCTATTTCTCAAATCCAGCGCAACTACAAGCGCAGTGGCGGCAACAAGCAGCGAGACGCCGATTATAAGCCCCGCATAGTTAGCTGCGGCGATTTTAAGTCCGCCGTCGGAAAACTCCGCGCGCAAAAAGTCGCCCGTCACATCGAAATCCGCGTTTCCGGCTGCAATATATTTACCTGCCTGTCTTGTCATAACAGCAAAACCGTCAAGGCCGACCTGCTTTAACTCGGTTTTCAATGCCAGCTTTAAGGCGTCGGAGGCTTTTTCAGTCATAAAAACCGTGCTCAGCGCGTCCGCCGCCGCTCCGCTGCCGCACACTGTGACGGCGCTCATGACACCGCCGTCCACAGGACATCCGGTTCGGGTATCGATGATGTGGCAGTATCTTTTGCCGTCGATTTCATAAAACCTTTGATAGTCGCCGCTCACTCCGAGGCTCACGTTTTCCAACCCCGAAATGACGAGAGCGCGCTCACTCTGATTTCGCGGATGACTGATTTCCACCGAAAAGCCTCCGTCGAAAGGACTGTCGAGAAAAACGAGGCTGCTTTGACCTATGTTTATCGACGCGTAAGTCTCGCCCTTTTCCAAAAGCAAATCGCGCACTCTGTCTGCGGCAAAGCCTTTGCCAACCGCGCCCAAATCCAGCATAACGCCGTATTCCGTTCCGTCAACCTCGACGGTTTTCAACGGCTTGACAAAAAAATTCCCGCCGTATTCCAAAAGAGAAAAATCAGTCAGCTCCTTGAACGCTTCAACATACCTCGCGTCGGGCAAAACGCACTCCTCTCTGTCATAAGGCATTCCGACTTTTTCGCCGTTGTAAAAGCGCGAAGAAAAGCCCCACAAATCCACCGAAGCGGCAGCCGTCGGGTCGAACAGCCCGTCGGAAGCCTCGAACAATTTCCGACACTCCTCCAGCGCGGAGTAAGTCAAGGCGCTTATTTCCAGCCTTTCGCCCGGACGAGCCGCGTTGAACCGAGAAACGTCGCTGTTTCTGTCCGACGCGCTCAACGCGCCGTCGATTTCTTCGAGCAGAGACCTTACGTCCTCCAGTGCGTCTGCCATTTCATCCTTACGCGCCTGCGTAGGATTTTTTTCGAAAATTTTCACGCAGCAATAAGTCCCGAAAAAATCAAAGGACTCAAAAGACGCAGTATATATTTTTTCCCCGTCCGAACATCCGAACAGAGCAAAAAGAGCAAAAATCAATGCCGTCAATGAATAAAAAAATTTGTGCTTCATGAGTTTTCCATTGTATTATAGCACAAACGGGGACGCTTTCAATCATTTGCGACAAAATTGCCCGTCGTCATACGAAAAGACAGTTATCTGATTAATTTATGGATTTGTATTATCAAACGACTGCGACCTGTGTCAGTTAAATACGGATATAAAAAAAGTTTATACTTTTCGCAAACAAATGCAAAACCCTGCAAGGCGGATAAAAAAGCAATTCTTTAAAAAAATCGTTGACAAACCCGAAAAAAGCAATTATAATATTTGAGTTCGTTGGGGTATAGCCAAGCGGTAAGGCAACGGATTCTGACTCCGTCATTTCGCAGGTTCAAATCCTGCTACCCTAGCCAACAAAAAACGCACTTTTGTCTACCGACAAAGGTGCGTTTTTTGAATGATGTTTGCCTTTGGCAAATGATGTTGGCTTCGCCGAGTGATGACGGCTTCGCCTAATGATGTGTGCCTGACGGCACATTGGGGCAAACATCGCATCATTGCGGAACGAAGAGGAGCAACATCATATTTGCGAAGCACATGCATCATATCGCCGCAGGCGATGCATCATTTTTAAAATACAATGCTTCGCCTTGATTTATTGGAGGAAGTGTGGTATAATGATAAAGAAAGGCGGTGAACTCCCTATGGAATTTTCTCATTGTGATAACGATGAAAAGCATTTGTCATTACACGATTGTATTGCTGAACGAGCATATTTTGAAAACGGGAAGTTAGGCTTTGAATTTAATGACGGATTTTGGATTTCGCCCGACCACCCCGAAAGCAACCTATCCAATCTTGTAAGAACAGATTTTTCCAAGGTTGAATACACTTTGGAAGATGGTGCGGACTACGACGTTACCATATATGTTTTCAAGAAAAATATTTTCATAAAAACAATTCGTATTGAATGGACAATTCAAGAATTGCTAAATAACATCAACAGCGGAAAACACAAGTTAGAATTTTTGTATCAATATGTTGATTATAGTTCGAGAATTATTGAGTGTGAGTTAAAACTCGATAAAAAGCCATACCGCATGGAGTGCGTAATAAAGATCTCTGCTCCTGAAGTCAGTTACTATTGGAATAATTTGTGCGAGGACAGACCTTGGTAAATGGAGTTACATAGATTTGTTTGCAAGATTAATGCGCGGTTTTCAAAATCAAGTTGACCTTTTCTTCGCTTTCACCTCGATTTTTGACCTTTTCACTCGTTCAAGTCAAAAAATCCGACAAGTTTCGACTTGTCGGATTTTTTTATCCATTGCGAAAGCAATGGCATATCATCACGCTTTAGCGTGTATCTCATCACCGAAGGTGCATATCATCAGCCGCAGGCTGTATTCGCTTTCGCAATGATGATATACAACGGCAAGCCGTTGGTGATATACAATGCTTCGCCTTGTTGATATACACGCCTTTGGCGTGATTTTTCGTTTGAGTTCGAAACCTTATTGCAACCCTCGGAAAATATCTTTTTCGTAGCCTTTATACAAAGTCGTCGGCGCCTTTGTCGCGAAAGAAAAAACACCCGTTTCAGGGTGTTTTTTTCTTTCTCTCCTTTTGCTTGACGACTTTTTTACTTAGCGTATGCGGATACATCGAATTTTGTTTCACTCGCTCCGCTCCCTCCCCCTGCGCTTCGCTCGGGACAAATCCTGCTACCCTAGCCACGTCGGAGCAAAGCGCGCTTTGCTCCGTTTTTTTGCAAAAAACTTCCGCCTGCCTGCTTGCTCCTCCTCTTTCGCAAAAAGTCTCGCTCTCTTTTTCTTCCCTCGACTTTTTGCGATTTTTATTTTGCTTCCCTCGACTTTTGGGCTTTTATCCGCCTTTGTCGGCAAAACAAAAAAGACAGGCATTTTGCCCGTCCCTTGTTTCAGGTTTCGTCCAACAGCATTTTGTCGGCTATCAACGCAATAAACTCGCCGTTTGTGGGCTTTTCATTGGCGGTGTAAATTTTCGTACCGAACAAATTGTTGATGTTTTCTATTTTCCCTCTGTTCCAAGCCACTTCTATGGCATGTCTGATAGCCCTTTCCACCTTGCTGGGAGTCGTGCCGAAGCGCTTGGCTATTTCGGGATAAAGGCATTTTGTAATGCTGTTGATTTTCTGCGAATTTTCCACGACGAGCTTTATTCCGTCTCTCAGATACTGATAACCCTTGATATGCGCCGGTATGCCTACGCTTATGAAAATATTCGATATCTTTTCATCCAAGGTTTTGCCCAGATTTGTAGGCTTTCCTGCCGTCGTGTATGTAGTTTTGGCAGATTGAAGATTTTGCAGCTTTTCGTTCAATACGGCGCAGTTGACCGGCTTAAGCAGATAACCCGCCGCGCCGCTGGTCAGACACCTCATCATAAAAGCCTCAGACTTGAGCTCGGACAAAATCAAAAATTTCATTGACTTCTTGTTTCTGAAATGCTCCATAAGGTCAAACGCATTCAGTTCGGGCAGCATTATCGGAGTTATTACCACGTCCACATCGTTTTCATCGAGATATTGCAAAGCCCTGTATCCGTCCGTCTCGTCAAGTACGAATTCATAATCATTGTTTTGAGCAAAATATTCCCTTATTTTGTTTTTGCTTTCCGTATCCTCACCGATTAAAGCTATCTTCAATTTTATCGGCCTCCTTGTGATAAAGTATAACATATACGAATTAAGCTTGTCTACCGTTATTGTACAAAATAAAACGCTAAATTTGTACAATTTTCACGTATTTTGTCGAATTACGTAGCAAGAAAGAGAAAAAAGCGCATTTTTCATACAGTTTTGTTGGTAAATGTCCTAAAAAGTCAATAAAACGAGAACTTTCAATCTTATAGCAGAAAGTGTTAAATAAATTACCATAAACGCTGCTAAAAGTCAATTAAGCGTAACGTCGCAAAAACGGACTATTCTAAACATTTCGCGCGGAAAATTGCACTTTAAATCGAATTTTGTTCTTGCCGCTACTCATTTTGGGTAAATATGCGTTTATTTTTCAGGCTTGTGTAAAATTTATTTCATGAGAATCGAAAAGGAAAATTTTTCTGAAACATTGAAAGAAATCCGAAAACTCTCAGAATTGAAACAAAAGGAAGTCAGCAGCCGTCTCGGCGTTTCGCCCAACTGCTACGCATCCTGGGAGCAGGGCAGGACGGAGCCGTCAATATCATCAATCAGAAAGCTGTGCGTGATTTTCGACGTTTCAGCCGACTATCTGCTCGGGATTAAGGATATCTGAAAAACAAAAGCCCGTAAGTCAGGCGCCGCAAATATGCGGTTCCCTAAGGACAAACGGGCATTTTTGCATGACAAAATACGTCATTTTATTTCAAATTCAATTAAAAATCGTCAAATGTCGTTTTCAAGGCGAGGCAATGCCGACAGCTGCGTTTTTACAGGCAGAAACCCGCTTCTTAACGCTGTTTTTATGGACGCAAGATTGCCCGACTCACAGCAATAAAAAGCAGCTTTTTGGGCGGCCTCTATTTCGTCGGCAAGACGCGCGGTCAGCGCGCTGCCTAAGCCCCTTCCCCTGAAAGCAGGCAAAACGTCCACTCCTATCTGCATCATATCATTGCAGTCGCAGGACGCTCCGGCAAGTCCCGCCAGCCTATCGCCCCGAAAAGTCGCCACTGCAAACGCGTCCAGCTCGCGCCTTTTATAACACAGCGCATTGCGCCACTCGGGAAGATAGTATTCCGAAAGCTCCTCTTTTTCAAGCCTGCAAAAGCGCATGCCTTCCGCTGAGCAAATTTTTCGCTCTTTCAACGGCAAAAAATACAATGTCGGAGTCCCCGCCGTCAAGCCGTGCCTGCCGAGTTTTTCATCAATCCAGCGTAGCGCCCGAACTCCGAAGCAATCCTTGCCCCTGAAAGTACATGCAAATTCACGCGCCTCCTCGCCTAACGCGTCGCAAGTGCATACAACGGAATTCCGTCCGATTGAAACCACGTCAAAAAAACGCTTGCTTGTCAAATCTTTTCTCGCCTGCGGCGGACGGGCATTAAGTATACGAACTACATTT